>CAUZVF010000438.1:0-5653 GCA_963582955.1 Planctomycetota bacterium | reverse complement strand
TGCCAGATCTGTTTTCCGCCGGTGACGCCCATGTTGATGGTGCTGCGTCAATCGGTGCCTCCTGGAATCCCGATCTGGCAACCAATTGTCGGCATCGTACTCGTGTTGTGCTAACAACACTGGTCTGCGTTTTCCGTGCTGGTCGCATTTTTCGTGTGGGTGTGCTGATGCAGGGCAAGGGCGCAAGTTATTGGCAAATGCTGCAGTGGATCTGGCGAGGCTAAATATCCGTCAATACACTCGTACCTCGCAGATCCGTGCGTGGTCCAATCCGTTGGTCGCTTCGACAGTGACGCGGAGCGCGGTGAAACGCGACGATGTGTCCAGACCATGCGTGCGGCGGCGTTGGTAATTTCCACTGACTTCGATCAATCGAATCCACTCTTCGTCGGTAAGGACTTCGACTGTGTAATCGCGGACTGTTTCCGGTTGCGGGCGGCCCCAGTGCATTCGGGCGGTGTAGCCGTTGTGGTGACTGAGCGTCAGGTGTCGATGCAGGCCGGTGTCGAAGATGAGTTGGAGTTCGTGTGGCTCGATTGCGTTCGGCCAGTCGAGCTGGATCGCGACTGGAAAGCCGTCGGCTGGATTGGACATCCAACGGTGTGTCGCCGGGATCGATCGGCCGGGCGGAGCACCTCGTTCGCCGTGGATGCCGCGGGTTTGACCGGAAATGACCTGAAGCGCTTCGCCGCCAGAAACTTCACTCGTCGCAGTGATGTTCGCCGTTCGAGCCAGATCCTGCGGGTCTTCATTGACGCAGCCGATCAGTAACGCGTCGTCGCGCATCAGACACTGTTGGATGGCTTGCATCGTGTCACCGTCCGCGGGCAGATCCGCGGCTTCGAGGCCGCGAGTTGCCGCAAAGGCCGCTGCCGTGCCAACTCCCTGACCGATGGCCGCGCAGGTGGCCATCACGCGCGTCGATGAAAAAGCGACATGAGTGGCCGAAATGTTGCGACCGGCGAACATCAAGTTGCGGACGTCGCGCGAAATACAGCAGGCCAGTGGAATGTCGTAGAGGCAGGGGACAGGATGTTGCTCGCACGGTGGCTTGTCCGGCGCGTCGACGCCGCCCGGCGGGTGCAGATCGAGCGACCAGCCGCCGTAAGCAATCGCGTCTTCGAACAGCCGCGACGTGAGCACATCCTGCTGAGTGAGAATGTGCTGGCCGATAAACCGGCGGCTCTCGCGCTTGCCCGGCAGGAAGCCAAACCAGTCCAGCGCCCAGTGCGATGCCTCGAACGGATCGTCGTCAGGCGAGGCGTTCTTAACGTGGTCCCAGATGCCCAGCACGATGGCTAACAATTCGTCGCGAATGAGTTCGTTGTCCTTGATCGTATCGAGCGTGCCGCCCCACTCAGCCCACCAGTAACCGTACTCGTGCGTCGGTTCCTCTTCGCCGGGCACGGCGTACAGCCGCAGCTTCAGTTCTTCCCGGCTGAACTTCCGCGCCCACGGCGGCGCGACAAACGGCATCGACTGCTCGTGCCGCCGCGCCTGCATCAGGATCGTCGAACCAAGTCGGCACTTGTCGGCCTGCTGTGGCGCAAGCGATTCAGAGAACTGCTCGCGGTTTTCACGTCCTTCCATGAAAGCCGCTCCCGCTTCGACACCCAGTCGTCCGTCGCCAGTGCAGTCAATGAATGCCTTCGCGCGAATCAGGAAGCGGTCTTCGGTACTTTGCCGTTCGGCGACGACGCGTTCGATGCGGCCGCCGTCCATCTCGACACCGGTCACTGCCGTGTTGAGCATCAAGGTCAGATTCGGTTCCGCCCGGCATTTTTCGTAGAGAATCAGGTCGAACATCGACGCGGAGCGCTGCGGATTCCGCACGCAGTTTTCCAACCGGATCTCTTCGATAATGCCGCCTTCACGAGCCTCGGTTTGCAATTCCTTGCCGCGGTCGAAGCTGCCATGCGCGTTCGCGCCGACGATGTGCATCCGCACTTCGCTCGATGCGTTGCCGCCCAACACCGACCGGTCCTGGCAAAGCATGACCCGTGCGCCGTGTCGTGCCGCTGCCAGCGCGCACGGCACCCCGGCCGCGCCGCCCCCAGCGACCAACACATCGCATGTCAGCTCGTGTGTCGTTGTGATTGTTGGCATCGAACGACCATTCAAGAATGCCGAACTCCGTTGCGTTTCGCTGATAATCATTCCGGAGCGGCGATGCGGCTCAGCGCGAGCTGCGTTCGAAAAACTGCCAAATCGTCTTGATTCCGTCGAAGTCCCCACACGTTTTACCGATAATCCGCTCGGACAAGTATTGGACTCCGCCGGGAATCGTGTGGCCGCCGCCTTCGATTCGGTACAGGACAACTTCGCTGCCCGCTGTCCCGCCAGGCCAGGTTCGGCGCTCGACACGACAGCCGTCGCGCGGGTTTTTGTCTGGCAGTTTCACGATCTCCGGTTTTGTGCCAGCCAGCCCGTTGCGGCCTAACCACAGCTTGATCGCCGCATCGGTCGACGAACACTCGCCACGGCCAAAGTCGTGTTTTTTCGAATCGACCAGACGCGGTGTGAAGTTAGGAGTAATCGGTCCGCCGTTGTAGGGCACGAAAGGGTCGTCGGTTCCGTTCATGAACAACATCGAAACCGGCCGCTTGGGCTTGAAGTTCTCTTCAAACGGTTTCGGCATCGTCGCGATCATGATCGCCGCCGCGGCAAACTTGTCAGACGCCTCGATTGCCAGGCGATGACTGAAGAATCCGCCGTTGGACGCTCCGGTTGCGTAGACGCGATCAGAGTCGATGCGAAATTCGCGCTGGAGCTTTTTCAGCAAGGCGAGGATGAAGGCCACGTCGTCCACTTTGGCATCCTGCTCGGCAAACTTCTTTGACTTGCGTCCGTCGTTCCAATGCCTTTTCAATGCTGCGGGATAGACGACGATGAAGCCCTCTTTATCGGCCAGCGGGGAAAAACCCATGCGTGACGCAACTTCCGCCGTTCCACCGCCACCGTGAAAGCAGAACACCAACGGCACGCGCGACTTGCCGTCGTACTTGTCCGGAACATGAATCCGGTAATGCCGCTGATGTCCGTCATGTGTCAGTGAAACGCGCTTTCCGGTCGGTGCCTTTCGTTGCGCGGCCATCAACGCGACACAAATCGAGCCAGCCGAAAGGGCAAGGATTGCGGCGGCTGCCAGCATGAACAGCCCGCGTTTCCGGTTCGGTTTTTCGTGGCCGTGGTTTAACATGGTCCGTTATGTTTCGAAATTGAGGGTGACCTCTCGAGAGGGTACGATAGCCTTCACGAAGGCGGATTCTCGCCCACTTCGCCTAACAATCAGAAGGAGAGATCGATTGCCAGTCAAGTCAGAAATCCGTCACTTCGTCAGCGGCGCGTTCATTGCGTTCTCGATCTGCTGCGCCGTTGCACAAGCTGAAACTGTGTCGCCGCCCGAGATCGATTCCAGCTGGACGTGGATTGAAACGCCGTTCGGCAAGCCGGTCATCGATCGTGGACGGGCTGGCGACTGGAACCATGCGGCGGTCGATAATCCGTACGTCTACGTGGAAGGCGGTCGCTACTACTGCTTCTTCGAGGCACAAGATACGAAACGCGCCGGGTGGCATGAGCGTATTGGATTGGCCGTCTCGCCCGACGGCGTGACTTGGAGCAAGTCAACAGACAATCCGATGCTCGAAGTCGGCCCGGCGGGAGCCTGGGATGGAGTCGTCGCCAAACTCCCGGCGGGTGTCGTCAAGCGAAATGGCACGTATCACCTGTTCTACTCAGGCCGCGACCACGCGAGCACTAAACAGACAAATAAGTGCATCGGTTTGGCGACTGCCCGAAGCTTGACAGGTCCCTGGCGAAAATACACCGGCAACCCGGTGCTGAGCGGACGCGGCAATCGCTGGGACCGGCACGTAACGACGCTGCCTGTTGCCGTGTTTCAGCACGGCGAGAACTACTGGATGCTCTTTCGCGGCATGAAGGGCTTCTATCACGATCAGGGTCTCGGCGCGGCGACCAGCGATGATTTGCTGAATTGGAAACGCGGCCCGCGTTCAGACGAACGCCCGTTGATTCGGGCTGACCAGGAGATCGCTTCGATCGCCGTCGCCGGCGCCGGCGGAAAGTACGTCGGAATCTCGCAGCCTTTGAAGCTGGCCGATCGGCGTTACTGGTACTCCAACGATCTTGTGACGTGGAAGAAAGGACCACCCGTCAAGTTCAAAGCCAGCGTCCAAGCCGAAACGCTTTCAAATCCGTTCCTCGTCGACGGCAAATGGAACGTCCTCTACGAGCAGGGCGACCGCATCTTTCGAGCCGTGTTGACGTCGTCAAATGCGCCAGTCGCCAGTTCGCCGCACGCCGGGGACGACAAGCCGCGCGTTGTCTTCAACGACGACGCTCAGATGCTCGGCGAGGCGCCGCCCGAAGGGACGTCGGAGTTCGTCAAGGCGTGGCTGGACAAGGAAGCCGAGGCTGTACCCTTCTCGACGTACGTGTTTCTGGCCGCTATGCCCGATCTCTGCACGTTCGATTCCAAGGTGGGGGAGACTTACGGTGATCGTTTTGGAGCGGGCTACTCGAAAGGCTGGGCGCCGGGAATTCGGGGACTGCGGGCTGAAGGAACCGATGCACTGAAGCTCGTAGCCGATCATATGCACGCCAAGGGCAAGGAAGTGCTGGCGGCGATTCGCATGAGCGATACGCACCACAAGAGTCTCAGCCCCAGTAACCCCCTCTGCCCAAAGTTTGCCATCGAACATCCGCAGTTCGTTATCAAGCAACCGGACGGTCGCACGAACGAGACGGCCCTCGATTACTCGCATACCGAAGTTCGCAACCATCGGCTGGACATCATGCGAGAGATTGTGAACGAGTACGATGTCGATGGACTGGAACTGAACTTCGTCCGCTGGGCAAAACACTTTCCCCGCGACAAGGGACGCGAAAAAGCGATGGTGATGACGAGCTACGTGAGCCGGATTCGCGAGACGCTCACGGCTGCCGCGAAGCAGAGAGGCCGAGACCGCCTGACACTCGGTGTCCGCGTCCCCGAGTCGATTGCCGCCTGCTGGCTGGCTGGCGTCGACATTGAAACGTGGGTCCGCCGCGGATGGATCGACTACATTGTGATCTCGACATGGAACAATACCGACCCGCAACTACGTGTTGACGAGTTCACGCGTTTCACCAAACCGGCCGGCGTCGACACGATTGTCGTGATGGGGAACATGATCGGTTCACTCGATAGCGGTCCGCCGAGCGTGCTGGATCGGCCGGACGCCATGTCAGCCAAACACAAGACGACCAGTTATCTCGGCATGTTGATTACCGAGTCGGAAGCCCGCGGAGCCGCTGCGAATTATTACACATGGGGAGCTGACAGCATCTCGTTCTGGAATGTCGGCATCCATTTTGGCAACGAAGTGACCGCGACGCCTGAGCAACAACAACGCATCGCGCGTTGGACTCAGGCCGTCCGATCGAAAGAAAGCGTCTTCGCCGGTCCACGCACTTATCGCTACCTGCCGATGGGCAAGGGCATTTCGAGCCGCAAGCCGCCGGTCCGCAATTACCCGTGGTATGACGAAGGACGCAGCCCGCTCGGCCATGTCAACAGCCCGGTTTTGAAGTTCGACGAAGCGCACGCAGGAAAACGGCTCGTCTTCCCGTTTCGCATGGCCGATGGACG
>CAUZVF010000437.1:0-5666 GCA_963582955.1 Planctomycetota bacterium | reverse complement strand
AGATCCGAATCAAGTCGTCGTCCGGCAACTTGGAAAGCCCGTGCAAATCGTCGAACGAAATCCGATGGCCGAATTCACTCACGAGTTGGCTCGCACGTCATGCCGCATTCCCGCCGGGCATCCGGAAGCGTTCTTCGAGGCATTTGCCAATATCTATCGCGACGCGTTCGACGATATGATTGCCCACGCGACCACACAAAGTTTCGATAATACGGAAACCATCTATCCGAATGTTGTGGACGGTGTTGAAGGTGTCGAGTTTATTCAGCAGTGCCAATCCAGCAACCAGAACAATGCAGCGTGGACACCATTGACGACAACGAACAGTTAGAAAGTGTTCAAGACTCACTTTCCTTGTTTAACGGCCGGAGGCGACTTCGTACTGCAAACACCGACGCCTCCGGCCGTTAAACGAGAACATTCGAAAACGGACGCGATATATCAAGCACAAATAAACGTCCTACTCGATTGGTGTCACGATCCGATAGATAATTAGGACACGCATGAATCAGAATCCCCAAGCCGTTGATGTTCATACCCACGTGTTCTGTTGGGGCGAGAATCCCGCGGACGGTTTTCTGTCCGAGAAGACTCGCAAGGCATTCGTCAGTCGCATGGTGATGCGTCTGTCGGGATTGTTCAAAGAACCGGGTGAGACTATCAGCGGAAAGATGCGTAACCGACTGTTGAGGCAACTGAACGAATCCCAGTTAGATTACGCTGTCGTGTTGGCTCAGGATGCCGTCTACCGCGAGGACGGCCTGCGCGACGACGCGGCCACGCACATCTATGTTTCCAATGATTATGTGCTGAACTTGGCAAAAGACAGCGAAAAGGTGCTGCCGGGTTGCTCGATCAATCCAATCCGCAAGGATGCTTTGCAGGAATTGGAACGCTGCCGTGCCGCCGGGTGCCGCTTGGTCAAAATCCATACGGCCATCCAAGGTGTCGATCCCGCCCGAGCCGACTTCGACCCGTTTTATAAACTGGCTAACGACCTGGATGTCGTGCTCATGTTCCACACGGGTTACGAGCATTCATGTACCGTGGTTTCTCAACAGTTCACTGATCCAAGCCGCCTGGCACGTGCTCTCGATCATGGCGGAACGGTTATTGCCGCACATTGTGGCACGTGTGCGTTCTTCGATCCGGAAAACTATTTTCCGCGATTCATCGAAACGATGCAGCGGTACGACAATCTGTTCGGAGACACCGCCATCATGGCGAGCCTCATTCGTTGGACGTCGTTGAAACGGCTGAGTCGCGAGAACGAAAACGTCCGGCAACGAATTCTGCACGGCAGCGACTATCCGTTCCCTCCAGCACGGCTGCCATATCTGTTTCGGGTTGGCATGTTTCCCAAAGAGCGAAAGAATCCCTTTGATATGGATCTACGGATCAAGACGTCATTCAATTATGGTCCGGGTTACGCCAATCAAGCTCTGAAGCTAATGGGCCAAGAACAACCCGCCGAATTAGCCTCCGCGTGACGCGAGTGAAACCGTGAAAGAAACATTTCTCAAATTGATTCACATTGATTAACGGCAAGCCGTAGGCGACTGAGTATTTAGGAAAATCGATTCACACTTCGAACCTCAGTCGCCTGCGGCTTTCCGTTAAACGAGAACAGTTGTGTATTAACACTCACGCACCGATTTTCAATACAAAGGAGCCGTTTGTGTTTCCCGAATCCATCTTTGCCGGTGAAAGAACGGTAACGACGGTCGCCGAGCATTTTCGTGAGCTGAAGCAAGCCGCGCTCGACATGCTGGAAACGTACAGCGCCAGCGATCGCGGATATTTCACGCCTTCCGAGGACGAGCAAGTTCGGCATTTG
Source organism: Planctomycetota bacterium (assembly GCA_963582955.1). Classification (GTDB taxonomy): domain Bacteria; phylum Planctomycetota; class Planctomycetia; order Planctomycetales; family Planctomycetaceae; genus CAUZVF01. The sequence continues at coordinate 3,829 of CAUZVF010000437.1, read as the reverse complement.
CTTGTTTCCTACTGGCAATCAAGGAACGCGTTGATCGAACTGGTCGTCTCGTTTCACGGCTCCTTTTCCGACGATGGGTCCGAGGACACGCGGCTGTCTGATGAAGTGCGGCTGGCCGGATTCCTGGTCGCTTACGCCGGAGCGTCGGTTCTGATCGACGCAGCCCGATTTTTGAGACGCAATTGCGGCGACCGCCCGGTCGTCGTGACAAAGCTGAACGAGCCCGAACCGCATTTCGGCATTCCCCAGGGCACTTACGACATGGTTCAGAAGTCGCTGACGAGTCCGGTTCATATTTGGCATGTCTATCACGCGGCCCACTATTTCGAAGACCAACAGGATCAGTTACGCAGTCTTGCCGCGGGTACTCCGCTGGAATCGTTGCTGCAAATCATTGATCAATTACAACCGCAGATTCAAGTTGATGTTCTCGAGGCCGCGACGGCTCGGTTGAAGGTCCGTGCCCAGCAAGTTGTCACGAAAGTGAAACGCGACCTGCTCAGCCGCGCGTTGTACGGATTGCAAAAGGCCGTTTCGCGGCTGCTGTCCGAGCGGTACGTCAAGACAGACCACGTGCCGGGACTACCGACGGCGGTTTACGCGGAAATGGCCGGCCTGCTTCAACCGGGCGACGTTTTGATTACTCGCAAAGAATATGCGCTGACGAATTACTTCCTGCCCGGGTATTGGCCCCACGCCGCCTTTTACATCGGCGACGCTCAGCAAATCGAGCAAAGCGGGATCGCCAATCACGAGCAAGTGCAGCCTCGATGGCAACGCCTCTTGGATTGCGATCTCAATGAGCAAGGGCGCGTGCTCGAAGCCCTGAAAGATGGCGTCCGGCTTCGCTCGCTGGCGAGTCCATTGAGTTCCGACGCGGTTGCCGTGATTCGTCCGCTGTTGAAGGCATCGGAAGTTGCCAGCGCCATCGCGCGTGGCTTCTTTCATGAAGGCAAACCGTATGATTTCGATTTCGACTTCACGCGTTCCGACCGATTGGTGTGTACCGAAGTCATCTATCGGTCGTACGAAGGCGTCGGCGGTTTCTCGTTCCCTCTGACCAGCCGCGCCGGCCGGATGACATTGGCCGCCGAAGACTTGCTGCAAATGGCCCTCGATCGAAATCAGTTCAAGCCCGTCGCCGTGTACGCCCCGTCCCACACCGCCAGTCTGCTGACAGGCGACGCCGCGGAGAAAGTCATGCGAGAAACTCGCGTTTCTTGATTGTAACCACCAGAGGCAATCCATGCTGCGATGATCCGACGGCATCGTCCGTGAGATTCTGCTGAGGCATACGGCAATGACGAAAGTCTCGATAGCGTTGAGACTTCAAGCGGATTGCCCGGCAAGGATTCGAACCTTGAATACCTGAGCCAGAGGCAAGTTTCGCAATGGCGGCAAGAGGACGGAATGTACTGTTTTTATAGTCTCAGATTCACTTCGTTGTTGCAACCGACATTGCAATCAATAGCATTCAATTGCAGTGGTTTTCGAGTATTTGCATTCAATGTATGTAGTTTGTAAGTACAAAAAATCGTTACGCCGACGCCGTTGCCACGACGAACAAGGCGGCGGAACCAATGTACTCTTCATCGGACTCGTGTTCTTTTTGCTGATGGTCGCTGGCACAACCGTGTGGCCAATGTTGTCGGCTGACTCTGACACTGATGGGCCGGGGGTTCGGAAGTCGGCTTTGACCGATACATGCAATTGGCGATTCTGGGTCGCAACCTGCACACGCTCGGCCGTTTACTGATCGCCAGGGAAAGAGCAGACGCAGCTGCGGGCCAGAGCCGTCGCAAAGCGGCCTGACCTCCTGCGGCCTCGGACGACTCAGAAAACCCCGGCGACCGGTGCGCGCTGGCGACGCCGAAAGTGCTGAGAACCGAGCAAATCAACGCAAATCTCAGTCGCAGCGCCAGCCGGTTGAAGTCTTCACGCCCCGGCCAGACAATATCGTCCTGCGATTCAAGCACTCGACCGAGTTTCGGGACACCCACTAGACTAGGACCACTCATTGAGCCGCAGGACGTAGATGGTGCCGTTTTGGTTGGCGGTGATCAGGTGCCGGCCGTCTGAGGTGAAGAGAACCTGGTTGATCACGCCCCGGCGCGGGCCGATCCGGATCGTTTTCAGCAGGTTGTCGTACTTCTTGCGGGGGTCCGAAAGCAGCGGCTGTCCGTCTGCGACCTCGGAACCCCGATTGTCAACGTCCGTCGCCGGATGATGATCGTCGGTGTTGTCCGTATCGGTCGAACTCATCGCGTTTATTATCTCCGGATTTCGAAACGAAGTCTGGGTCTGCAAGAGGAAGTGCTACCCTTTGAATCATAGTCAAATTAATCACAGCCAACAGAGGGGGTGATTCAAGACGTCAACCCCCAAATGTCGTCGGCAGGTGGTCGCCGTCGTCGACGTGGAAAGAGCGACGAGTCAAGATCTCCGGGAATTACCGAACACAGCGCGACGGTGTCGATTCGGCGAAACCCGTCCAGTGGAGAGCACGAAAAAAGCAAAACGCCGGCAAGGCTGCGTGAAGCATCGAACGGGACCGGCTATGATGACCGATGGAGTTGCTGCGCCGATTTCCGGACCGCAGGTTTTTGGCCTACGGATGTGGCTCTATCGGCCTTCAGAATGTCCAGCAGAGCGGTACCGAAGGAACAACTTCTGCAACTTGCAAGTGCTGGACGTTTCACTCGGCGAAAAAAATGATGGAAGCCCCGAGTGTCGGTGGATACGATTTGGGGTGCTGGACGCGTGATCGAATCTGAAGCGCGCCAAAAAGAGCCGAGCCGTGGCGGGGACAATGCCATGAAGTTCCGTTGTACATTCTCGCAGCTCGGCAGTGGCGAACGGTCAGTTCGGCATGTCGGTCTACATGGGGGCAAGGAAGGTGCGATATGACTGACGAAACTCGAAGGCTCTTGAAAGTTTTCGGCGTGGCGGTGACAGACTTCGAGACTGAAGCCGAAAAGTTGGCGGCAAACGCAGCCCGAGTCGCTGGCGCGAGCGGCAAAGAAGAGATCGCGAAGCTGTTGAAAGATACGACGGAACTCTGCCGCGAGTTGAACACTCGATGGCTCGAAACGACCCAGCATGTTTTTACTGTCCAAAATCGATTGTTGTTTCTCTGTGCCAAGGCGGCGGCGAGGCTACAGTCCGAGGACGTCATCACAGAGATCGAATCGGCCAGAATGGAAGCCAGAGAATGAGACCTTCTGGAGAATAAATTCGTGTCGTCCATTGGCCGACAGAGGCTTGTGGTAGGTCCAGAGTGGGCTGCAATCGCCGGGCAGCGGCGAGTCAGCCGAGAGAGCGCTTGACGGAGAACTGCCGATGGACGACGGTGGCGATCAACAGATTAGTCCCGGCATCTCCATGAGCCCATCTGGGCAGGCGACTGTCGACCCTACCATAGCCGACGTCCTCTTCGATTTGGCCATCCAGCTTGAAGAGATTGCGAAACTCCCCGTGGATGTGGAACACGTTCTGGCGGCCATTGTATTGGCTGCTCGTCAAGGAGAGTTCGACCAAAACACACGGCTGTCGTCCGACGCTCCGGCGTTGGCAGCAGTGTTGGCCGATCATGTGAGGACAATATTCACAAACTACGATGGCAAGCTTGGCATGGGCGATTGATGGTGGTGCACCGGCCCAGAAAGCACGTCATCATATTCGCAATAAATGGTCTCACCAAACGTTCGATTGATGCGCCAGTGAAACGGCGGGCTGAAGCCGTCGCCGGGTCATCAGTCCCGGATTGCTCGCGCGGGACGTTAAACGGCACCGTTCACAAGCATCCGTTCACAAGCCCGCATTACGAAAT
>CAUZVF010000436.1:0-5668 GCA_963582955.1 Planctomycetota bacterium | reverse complement strand
TCGCCTAAGGCCAACGTCCGTTTAGCGCTGGATCACAGCCGCCGAACCGACAGCGAACCTCGAACAATCCCCAGCCCGGAAGAATTGCTGGCGGAACTCAATGTTCCGACTCATGTACGAACAAACATGCTCAGCGGCGGACAAAAACAGCGATTGGCCATCGCTCGCACGCTCGCTTATGACCCTGATGTCGTCTTGTACGATGAGCCCACTTCGGGACTCGACCCGGCAACCGCGTCGCAAGTGGCTTCTTTGATCGGACGGACCCACAAATCGCATCCGACCACGTCAATTATCGTCACGCATGACTACGAAGCTCTGTCGCCAATCGCCGACGCGGTCTATCTGTTTGACGCCGAGTCAACATCGCTGGTTGCAATCGATGTCGCCGAGATTGGGTCACTGGGAGAACGGTTGCAGGGGCCGCCGATTTCTGGCCCGTCCGCTCAACCACCAAGCGGATTGTCGCGGGTTACTCAGGCAATGTCCAAACTGCTGAGCTGTTGCGGCGATTTTTTCGCCAACACGACGCACGCAATCGAAGCCGCCGCCACCGCGCCAATTCGGCTGTTACCGATGTGGAAGAGTCCGAAGTGGGGGCTGCGGTATCTGGTGCATTACTTGAAACTCGTGGCGGGACCTTCCGCTTGGATTTATATCGCGATCTCCGGATTGATCATTGGATTCGTCGCCACGCATTTCACATTTCGGTTTCTTCCGTACGCCAACTACACCGAGCCGTTGTTGGTCGAAGACCTGCTGAATTCGATGGGATTTGCCCTGTATCGAATCTTGGTTCCGATCTTGGCAACAATTCTGATTGCCGCCCGTTGCGGAGCGGCGGTTGCTTCGGATGTTGGCGGCAAAACTTACGGACAACAAATCGACGCGCTCAGAACGCTCGGAATTCGCCCAGCCCGTTACCTGCAAACCGCAATTCTGTACGCGTTCTTGATCGGCACTCCTCTTCTGACGGCGGCGGGGTTTCTCGTCGCCAAGCTGACGAGCCTGATCGTTTTTGCCGCCACTCATCCCAATTACGGCCCCGAGTTTTGGCACTTGCATTTTCACGACGAGCTAACAGTGCCTGGCCAATTCTGGTACAGCGGAACGGGATGGCTGTTGACGAAACTGTTGTTTTGCGCGGCGGGAATTGCAACAATCGCCTTCTGTCAGGGCACGCGCCGCAAACTGTCGAGCGAACACGTCAGCGGCGGAATTACCTCGACGATTCTTTGGTCAACACTCTTCGTCCTGACCGTGCATTTCGGATTTACGTTCTTCGAATTCGAATGAGATGAAGCATCAATTTCTCGCCTTCGATATCGAAACGGCCAAGGATATTCCAGGCGAGGACTTCAATTGGAAGCCACATCGCCCGCTGGGAATTACTTGCATCGCGTCCCAACCGACGGGTTCCGACGAACCCCGCGTCTGGTTTAGCCGGGATTCCAGCGGCGCACCCGCCCGGCAAATGTCGCAAGCCGACGTTGCTTCGTTTGTGCACCAACTTGTCAGTGCGGCTCGTGACGGATTCGTACCGTTATCTTGGAACGGTCTCTCATTCGATTTCGACATCTTGGCCGAGGAATCCGGCCTTGTTGGCGAATGCAAAAAACTGGCACTCACCCACGTCGACATGATGTTTCACGTGGTGTGTAAGAAAGGTTTTCGAGTCGCTTTGAACAATGCGGCGGCCGGTCTCGGATTGCCGGGGAAACTCGACGGTGTCGCGGGGATCGACGCGCCCGGACTGTGGGCGGCTGGGAAACACGACGTCGTTTGCGAATATGTCAAACAAGATGTGCGGACCACGCTGGCTGTCGCGTGCGAATCAGAAAAGCGGCGCTCGTTTGCCTGGAAGACTCGCAAGGGAACGGTCAGTTCCATGCCGTTGCCACGCGGTTGGCTTGCGGTGGACGCGGCGGCGAAATTGCCGTTGCCGGACACATCGTGGGTGTCCAATCCGCCGATGCGACGAGACTTTATGGCGTGGGTTTCTGATGATTGAGCACGGTTAGGCTCGATTAGTCAGGCGAGCGATCGCCGTTCGTTGCAAGTTGAGTGACGCATTCTAAAATACGCGCTGCGTTTTTTCCTTGGGGCACTCGACACCGGCGCAGCGCGACTCGTTCAATGAGCACCGTCATCCAGCACGAATTGATCGGCCGTTTCCGCGAAGTCGTTGATGATGACGCTTTGCTGCATGCCCCGGAAGAATTGTTCGTTTACGAGTGCGACGGATACGTCGTCGAGAAGAAAGCACCCGACGTCGTGCTACTTCCGACGAGCACCGAGCAGGTTGTTCGGATCGTCAAACTGTGCCATGAATTCGGCGTTCCATTCGTGCCTCGCGGAGCGGGAACCAGCTTGGCCGGCGGTTGCCTGCCGGTTGGCGGCGGCGTGATGATCGCATTGACGCGCATGCATCGGATTCTCGACGTCTATCTGCGAGACCGCTATGCCGTTGTCGAGCCCGGACTTGTCAACATCCATCTCACGCGGCATCTGAAAGGTACGGGATATCATTACGCTCCAGATCCGTCGAGCCAAGGCGCCTGCACGATCGGAGGCAACGTCGCAACAAACTCGGGCGGACCGCACACGTTGAAGTATGGAGTCACCGTCAATCACGTGCTGGGCTTGGAAGTCGTCTTGCCAGACGGTTCCGTCGCCGAATTGGGCGGACCCGCCGAAGATGTGCCGGGTTACGATCTCACCGGATTGTTCGTCGGGAGTGAAGGCACGTTTGGGATTGTCACGAAAATCATTGTGCGAATTACGCGAGATCCGGCAGCCTATCGAACAATGCTGGGCGTGTTCGAAACAGTCGCCGACGCAACACGCGCGATCAGCAAGATTATCGGTGCCGGAATCGTTCCCGCGGCACTCGAAATGATGGATCAGGGGATCATTGAAGCTCTGGAAGCGGCTTTTCATTTTGGATTCCCGCTCGACGCCGGCGCCGTGCTTTTGATCGAAGTTGACGGGCTCGAAGTATCCGTCGCGGACGAAGCCCACCAGATCGTCAAATTGTGCGAGGATGCCGGCGCCCGCGAAGTTCGCCGCGCCGATTCCGACACCGAGCGCCAATTACTTTGGAAATGCCGCAAGCAAGCCTTCGGAGCGATCGGCCGGCTGAGCCCCAGTTATTGCACTCAGGACGGAGTCGTCCCCAGAACGAAACTGCCCGAGATTCTCGACTTCATCACGGAATCCGGTGCGCGGCACAACATCCGTATCGTCAACGTGTTCCACGCAGGCGATGGGAACATCCATCCAATTCTGTTGTTCGATGAACGCGACGAGGACCAAATTGCACGAGTGATGAAGGCCAGCGACGAGATTCTGGGCAAATGTCTGGAACTGGGAGGCAGTGTCACGGGCGAACATGGAATCGGTGTGGAAAAAATCAACTTCATGGACAAGCTGTTCCAGCCCAACGATTTGGCTGTCATGGCGGATGTTCGCATGGCCTTCAATCCCGACGGACTCTGCAGCCCGCGAAAGATGCTGCCCACCGCCGGAGCATGCGGCATGGAATCGATCGAACGCAGCCATCCTGGAAAACAGGCCGCATCATAGTGACCACGACAACTGTCGAAACATCCGAGGAATTTGTCCCGGCGACTCCCGCGGAGTTGAGCCGCTTCGTCGCGGAGTGTTCGGACATGCGAATGCCAATCTGCCCGATCGGTGGCCGCACGTCGCTGAACTATGGATATCCATTGGCACGCGAATGCCAAAAAGTGTCGACGGCGAAACTGACTGACATCGTCGATTATCCGTCGCGAGACATGACAATCACTGTCGAGGCCGGCATCCGCATGGATGAACTGGCCAAGGCATTGAAAGCCGAAAACCAACGTCTGCCAATCGACATTGCCCAATCGTATCGAGCATCGCTTGGCGGAGCGATCGCGACAAACACCAGCGGACCGCGTCGCTTCGGTTGTGGGACGTTCCGTGACTATGTCATTGGAATCTCCGCCATTGACGCCGGCGGGCGGCTGTTCAGCGCGGGCGGCCGAGTCGTCAAGAACGTCGCTGGCTATGATCTGTGCAAAATGCTTGTCGGTTCACTTGGCACTCTAGCAATTATCACTCAGGTGACTCTGAAACTGCGCCCTCAGCCCGAGACATCGGCACTTGTTTGGCAAACGTTTGATTCTTACGAACAGATAGACAATCTGCTCGGCCGTCTGCTGACGTCCGAAGCAAGGCCCGTAGCCGTCGAAGTACTTGACGCTCGCGCGGCGAAATTGATTTCGTCCGAGGCACGGGCCGACCTGCCCGCCGACAATCCCGTCGTTTGTCTGGGTGTCGAAGGCACGAATCGTGAAATCGAATGGCAGGTCGCGAAACTGAAGCACGAATCGAAACCGTTCGAACCGATTGCTGTTTGCGAAGCCGCGGGCGACACTACCGAGCCGCTTTGGAAAGCGCTGACGGAATTCGAGACGTCATCCGACGATCTTCTGACCTTTAAGGCAAACTTTTTACCGTCACGAATCGTCGAGTTTTGCAAAATGGCGACGGCATCGGGAATTGCAATCCAAGCACATGCCGCAAATGGAATTGTGATTGGCCACGTGGCCGATGAAATTTCGTCGGTGGAACAAGCAGCAAATACAATCGCGCCGTTGCGAAGGTTCACGCGGCAGGCTCACGGCAATCTGACAATCCTTCAGTGCGACAGTACGTGGAAACAATCCCTGCCCATTTTCGGAGATCCCGAACCTTCGTGGCCGTTGATGCGAGAATTGAAATCGCGGTTGGATCCTCACAACCTGCTCAACCCAGGCCAATTCATTCACGGTTCGATAAATGATACGATGTCGGCAAACGCATGACAGAATCCACCGCACAAACTGGCTCCTCAAACACGGTTGCTCCGTTGGCCGCATCCGTCGGTTCGGGCATTGATTACGACAAGTTTCTTGATTGCGTTCACTGTGGTTTGTGTACGTCGGCTTGCCCGACTTATCTCGAGACCGGCAACGAGAACGACAGTCCGCGAGGTCGCATTTATCTGATGCGCGGCGTTGTCGATGGACGAATTGAACTGACCGATACCGTCAAGAATCATCTCGACCTGTGTCTGGATTGCCGTAGTTGCGAGACGGCGTGTCCGTCGGGAGTGCAATACGGACGGCTGATTGAACCCTTCCGAATCGGCTTGCAAAAACAGGCAACCGAGTCCGGGAAGAGCGAAACCAACGGCTGGTTCCATCGGCTGATTCTGTACGGCATGTTTCCTTATGCCAACCGAGTTCGCTGGGCTCTGCTTCCGGCTCGGCTGATGCAATTATTGTGGTTGGATCGGTTTATCGAGAAATCCGGGCTCATTAAACTGCTGCCGGGAAAACTGCAAAAGATGCAGGCGCTGTTACCACGACTTGGTCCTCGGCAGAAGCGGTTGCCGGAAGTCCTGCCCGCCCAGGGAAATCGCCGGGCACGCGTGGCATTGTTCACCGGCTGCGTGGCGGATGCCATGTTCGGCGAAACCAATTGGGCAACCGCGCGAGTGCTGCAAGCCAATGGTTGCGAGGTCGTCGTCCCACGAAATCAGGTGTGTTGCGGAGCCATCCATTACCACAGCGGTTCTGGACCACCCGCCCTGGAATTCGCCAAAACCAACAGCCAGGCTTTCGATGCGACTGACGTC
>CAUZVF010000435.1:0-5669 GCA_963582955.1 Planctomycetota bacterium | reverse complement strand
TTGGGTCATGCTGTCGGGGTTGTATCTGCGTGATCCAAAATTTCCACGGCTTCGCGTTCTGGTCGGCGAGGTGGCTGACAAATTGATTTCCGGCTCGGTCAACACCAACGATTACCGTCGGGCGCGGTACTATCTGACGCGCCTGCAGGCCACCGTGCCGCAACACGAAGTGGCCACCAATTGGCAAGGCCGATTGACGCAACAGACGAATGATTTGTTGGACCAATCAGTGGCGGCAACGCGGGAAGGCCGCCACGCCGATGCAACCGCGCTGGCCACGAATGCGTCTCGGATTTGGCCGCTCGCACCTAACATGCGGCGAGTCTTTTCCGGAGCGTCGGCCCGTTTTCCAGTACTTTCCGTCGGTGTTGTGTATCCGAGCGGCAGCCGGGCATCATTGGGATTTCCGACGGAACATACCGAGCGATACAAACATCTGACGCAGATCAATCTGTTCGAGGTCAGCGAGTCGGACGATGAGTCTGCTCATTATGTTTCTCGCTTTTTTGAAGAATGGACGCCGACGGATCTTGGCCGCCAAGCCATTTTTCAACTCTACCCAAATCGCCAGTCGTGGGAATCGCATCCACACATCACATCCATCCGAATCGCCGAGTGTCTTCGGTCTCGAATTGACCCGGCATCGGAACAATACGACGAACGCGTGGCCGGATTCATTGACTCGATCAGTACTCGCTCGCCTTTCGAAATCTCGATCAATTTTTCGACCGTGCCGATTCGCACCGAACCGCTGTTTCGATTCCCGGTGACCGCCGAAGACAGCGAAGCGGACGCGGGAATCATGGATTCGTTAGAGGTGCTCTCGCATCGGTTTCGGTTAGCCGACTCGACATCGAAATCGCGGACGTTCCGACGCGCCGTTCCACAAGTAGATAAACTTGCCCAGTATCATACGGCACAAATCATCGAGCGGAAGTACTCGTCGCACGAAAAGGCGATTCAAGGATTGTTGCGGGGCGAAGTGTCAATGTTGCCGCGAATACCTCCGTGGACGGCCGAGCAGTTTCTGAACGACGAACGTTTCATTATCAGGAATTACGCGTTGCCGACAACGCACGTCCTGCAGTTTCATCCCCAAAGCCGGTTGATGAAGAGCCGCGAGTTGCGACGGGCACTTGCGTACGCCGTGAACCGGCCAAAAATATTGAGCGAGACGGTGTTGCGTGATCCGGCCCTCCAGCGAGGGCGGCTGGTGTCAGCACCCTTTTCGACACGCAGTTATGCCTACGACCAACATGTGCCCACGCGAAAACATGATTTGCGGCTTGCCATCGCGCTATCAATGGTGGCCCGCGCAACGTTTAACAAAAAGCTTCCCAAACTTCGCATGGTGTGCGAGCCGGATCCAATCGCCCTTGCGGCAGCCAAGGACTTGATCTCACAGTGGAAACGAATCGGTGTTGAAGTGGTACTGGCGACCGATGACGACGACATCGAATCAAATTCCGCAGCGCCGTGGGACATCGCCTATCGCACCATGCGGATGGCCGAACCGGTTTTCGAATTGTGGCCGTTCCTGACATTGGAACCGACGGCACGGATTTCCGCACTGGCGCATCTTCCCGATTGGCTGCGTCACGAATTGATCGAACTTGAACAATCCGGTGATTGGGAATCCGTCGTCGGTCATTTGAATCGATTGCACCTTCAACTGCACGAGAGCGCACAGTTAATTCCACTGTGGGAAATCGACGACGTATTCGTGATCCGCAAAAATATTCAGGACGTCCCGAAAACGTGCATCCATCCTTATCAAAATATTGAACGATGGATTGTGCATCCGTGGTATCCCACCGATTCGCTATGAATACAAAACGAGATTTCAGGCTCGATTTCATGACGACACGCGACATTTCGAGATTCGTTGCCTGTTTGGCACTTGTCGGGCTGTTGCGATTCGGCGTGACTGATGCCCGCGCCCAGGATGGCGACGATGCACGGCGGCCCATTGAATTACGTCCGTACCAAATTCAAATCTCAATTGCTTTCGGGCATAGTCCCGAACTCAACGCTGGTTTCCGCGACGGCATTTTTCGTGACGTTGCCGATGCGTCACGCCGGCTCTTGGGACAAATGTGGATTCTTGATGTCTCGGAAAACCGATGGCTCTTCCCACGCAACCAAACCGGTCTCGGCCGGTTGTCGGCTGAAAAGCTGCGTGACAGATACCAAGAGAAAACTATCGACAAAGTCTTTCTTTTCGTCGTCGACTCCGATGGGTCTGGCTTACAAATTTCCGGACGAGAATGGGACAAATCGACTCAATCGATCAGCCCATTGGTCAAACGGTGGATTTACGATCGGCGCGCCCTCGGGGCCGAAGTCTTCGCGATGTCTCAAGAATTGTTCCGCCCAATCAGCGAAATTGACGATGTTGACGAGCAGGACGTCTTCGTTCGTGTTCGCGCGGGCGAATACCTGCCAGCCGATCCCGATGCCGCCCAGTTAAAGCCGCAAGACTTGCTGCAACCCTACATGAGATATCTCGACCGGAAACTGGTCTTGCAAAAAGTGCAGATGATGCCCTGGTCATATCTTGTTGTCCAAAAAACGAATCGCGGACGCATCGAATGTCAGTTCAAGACGGGATTGCGTAATCCACTAGGAGGCAAGTCGCGGCGCCGCGTCGAGGTTTTCGCTTCGCGTCTTAACCGCATCGCCGACAGAACTCGGCTCAAACTGATGCCGACTTCAAATGTTTCTCGGCCACTGTACGGTTACAGCGTTTCGATTGCTCCGAAACACCCGCGCGAAATGGCCAAACCCGCGGAACCAGCCGGCAACCAAGCCGCGAAGGACGGCGAATCCGCAAAGGACAATGGCGGCGGGAAAAGAAAACAAGATGATCCGGCGGCCATGCAATACACGCGCCTGTTAAGCGACCGTTCAGGCCGCGTCGAAATCAAAGTCGATGAAAAGAATTCTGTCGTCTGGCTCTACGTCAGAAGCGGCAAGAATCTGTTGGCCATCCTGCCTTTCGCACCGGGGATTGCGGCTGAAGAAATCATGAAGCTGCCGGACGATGCGTTGCGTTTGGGTGTCGAGGGCAGTCTGGCATTGTTGGAAGCGGAACTCATCGACACAGTGGCCCGACGCGCCCTGCTGATGGCAATGGCCACGTCTCATTCGCGGAAAGACAAATGGGACCAAGTCGACGGCATTTTCGAACAGCTTGACGATTTGCCGAAAACCAAATTCTTCGAATCGAAACTGACGGCCATCCGTTTTCCAGCGATAAAAGCCGCCGAGGAACTCAGGGACCGCCGTTCCCAGTCCAAGATCAAGAAACTGTGCAATCAAATGCTTCAGAGCATTCGTCAGCACCTTGATCCGACAAAGCCCAAAGAGCTGAAGGCCGAGTTGGAGGAACTTCGCAAATTGGACGACGCCGATCGAAAACAAGGCGAAGCCGATAAGGCCAAAACGGGCTGATTACGGGTGGATTCAAAAACCGGGAGGGCGCGGTTCCCGCACAGCCGAAACATCGGGAATCACACGCTCAGCAACAGCTTCGCCCTCCCAAATGATCGTCTTGAAACTGCTTCTAACCACTTTTGACGGCCCGGTGTCTGGGCATGGTTCCCGAATGACTGTCATCGAAAGCACGCGGCGAAAAGAGCTTTATCCAGTTTCTTCCGGCCTTATCCGCATTGACCATCCACACGGATGCTGGTATATCGCTTCGTTCTCTCGGCCCCATGCTGCAAATCGGCGAGCTTTCTCCGTCCGAAATTGAGTTTGAACGAGCGGCGTGGAATTAACGCGAGCGGCGTTTGAGAATTCACCTTCCGACGCTGGCAACGATGCCGATGCTGCCAGCATCCGCGAGTAAATTCTCATCGACCGCTCGCCTAACATCTCGATTCGACAGCATCTGGAGATCAGCTCATCAAAGATTCTCGAAAAACCGTGAAGAAAAAGTTCTTCGTCGAGTTGATTAAGCCTTCGCATTATGACGATGACGGCTACGTGATTCAGTGGGTGAAATCCTGGATGCCGTCCAGCTCGTTGGCCTGTCTGTATGGACTTTCCGACGACACCGTCGAACGACAGGTGCTCGGTGATGACGTCGAAATCGTGCTGAATGCTTACGACGAGTGCAATACCGTCATCCCCGTCAAAAAGATCATACGCCGTATTCAACAGAACGACGGCTGCGGACTGATTTGCATGGTCGGCGTCCAGTCGAATCAATTCCCACGCTCGATCGACATGGCCCGGCAATTTCGCCAGGCCAATATCTCCGTGGTTATTGGCGGATTCCATGTCAGCGGATGCCTGGCCATGTTGCCCGAGATGCCCGTTGACCTCAAAGAAGCGCTGGAACTCGGCATCACGTTGTTCGCGGGTGAGGCGGAAGGCCGGCTCGGGGATTTGCTCAGCGACGCCTACCACGGGAAATTAGAGCCGGTCTACAACTATGTCCTCGACCTGCCCGATTTGCAGGGGACAGTGCCGCCCTATTTGCCGGAAGCGATGGTCAAGAAATACGTCGGGACTTTTACCGGTTTCGATGCCGGCCGAGGATGCCCGTTCCAGTGCAGCTTCTGCACGATTATCAACGTGCAAGGCCGCAAATCGCGTTTCCGCACGGCCGATGACATCGAGAAAATTATCCGCACGGGGATGGAGACGGGGTTAAACCGCTATTTCATCACAGACGACGATTTTGCCCGTAACAAGAATTGGGAGCCGATTTTCGATCGGCTCATCGAACTGCGTGAGGAGTTCGACGGAGATCTGGGCTTCCAGATTCAAGTCGACGCGTTGGCTCACAAGATTACCGGATTCGTCGAAAAGGCGGCGCTCGCCGGGGTCACCAAGGCGTTCATCGGACTCGAGAACATCAACCCAGAAAACCTGTTGGCCGCCAACAAACGCCAGAACAAGATCACCGAATACCGGACCATGCTGCAGGCATGGCGAAATGTGGGAATCATCACCTACGCCGGATACATTCTGGGCTTTCCCGCCGACACGCCCGAGTCGATCGAGGAAGACATTCGCATCATTCAACGCGAATTGCCGGTTGACCTGTTAGAGTTTTTCAACCTGACACCTCTTCCCGGTTCCGCGGACCACAAGAAACTGTATCTCGAGGGTGTCGAAATGGACCCCGACATGAACAACTATGATGTTGAACATGTCACAACCGCGCATCCGAAAATGTCCAAGGAGGAATGGGAGGGCATCTACCTCAAGGCTTGGGACCTCTATTACTCACCCGAGCACGTGGAGACCCTGATGCGGCGTGCAGCAGCCATTAGCTCGAATCCTGAGAAACAGACAGCGCGTTTGGCTTACCACGTCGGGATGTTCTACGGGACGATGATTTACGAGCACGTGCATCCGCTGCAAAGCGGTTGGTTCCGACGAAAAATTCGCACGCAACGGCGTTACGGCTTACCGCGCGAGAATCCGCTGATCTTTTATCCGCGCCGCGTCTGGGAGATGATTCGTACCTACGGACCAATCCCGTGGCTAGCCTGGAAACTGATGCGGACGCGCAGACGGGTCTTGAATGATCCCAATATGAAATCCTATACGGACCTGGCCCTCAAGCCAGCCGAAAGCGACGACGACGAGCAACTGGAATTGCTCAACCACACCGAAGCCGCCAGGACGGTCGGGTTGCAGCGCAAGAACCA
>CAUZVF010000434.1:0-5670 GCA_963582955.1 Planctomycetota bacterium | reverse complement strand
CGCCATTACTTGAAAACTTCATGCTTGCGATCTCCGCCCGATCGCAGATAGGCCACCAGATCTAAAATCTCATCCTCGGTTAACGTGTCGAGCAATCCGTTGGGCATCATCGACACCTTGGACGGAATTTTCTCGACGATTTCGTCAACGTTTAAGTCGGTCATCCTGCCGGGGTCGAGCATGTTGGTGACGACCTTGACCGTCTTGCCGCTCAGATTGGCAATGCGGCCGATGACGGTTCGGCCGTCTTCCATGACGAATGTTGTGGCCTGGAATTGGTCGGAGACGACTTTGCTGGGTTCGATCAACGATTCGAGCAGATTGCGAGAATTCAAACGCCGACCGACGGCTGTCAGATCGTGGCCGACGATGCCGCCTTGTCCGGCGAAACGATGACACTTGAAGCAAGCCGTGGCGGCGAACATTTCTCGGCCGCGGTCGAAGTTACGCCCTGATTTGCTCGCCTCGACAGACGGCACCAATTCGTCGACCGTCCATTTCTTCACAAACTTACGCGTCTCTAAAATGGCGACGGGATCGGTGGGGGTTGGAGCCTTTTTGAGCGTCTCGGACAGTGCTTTCTTTTCCATGGGAGTCAATTTGGCGATCGCCTCGTTGCGGATGTTTCTTAGAAATCCGTCGAACGAGTGACCTCCGCGGTGGACGGCAGCTTGAACGAACCAGTTGAAATACTGCTCGCGTTCCTCCAGCGACCAGCCGGTCTTCAGTTCCCGCAGGCACAGTGCGTAATGGAGTTGTTCTTCCTGCGTGGCGGCGTGGTTCAGAAGGTCCATTGTGCGAGTCGATACGCCGTCGGCTTCCAGATAAACCAGCAACTGACACAACTCGCGATTTTGCCGAACGCTGCTTGAAGGATAAAGAGGGTCGAGGCGTTTCAATACTACGTCGCGCACCGTGCCTCCTGGATTCCCCATCCGGGCGAAAGTTAACGAATAAACCCGCAATAATTCCAGCTTCTGAGCCGCATTGAGTTTGTCCCAATTCGTTCGCCCAATGGATTTGACGATTGGTGCCAGCAGTTTGCTGTCGCCGTTTCGGGCCAGAGCGATCAGAACCGTGATCGATGCCTGCGGATTTTCTTCGGCCAGGGCGCGATCCCGCCATTCGGCAACCGGCTGATGTTCGATGGTAATCCGCGCGGCAAAGCGGATGTGGCGATCGGCGTGAGAAAGATACGGCCACGCCGTCTCGACGGCATTCGGAGCGCCGGCGTGGTGTAGTGCTTCCAACTTGTGCCGTAATTCACGAGCATCCTCGCCGCCGTCAACCCACGGCCGAACGGCGCCGGTTGGTTCATCTCCGACGTAAGTGATGCGGTATAGGCCCGATTGAGTTCGCCGGCCACCGATTGTGAAGTACATCGCTCCGTCTTTGGGATTGATCAGGATGTCGGTGCCGGGCAGTGGAGCTGCCGCGACGAATGGCTCGGCGATGCCTTTGTAGGTCGAGCCGTCCGGTTCCATGTGAACGGCGTGGATGACGCCGAAGCTCCAGTCGATGATGAACAATGCCTTCTGGTACTTGGCGGGAAACTTCGCGCCCTTACCGAACACAATGCCGGTTGGTGAACCCGGTCCGATGTCAACGACTGACGGCAAACTATCGGGATACCATTCGGGCCACTTGCCCGTGCCCGACCGCCAACCGAACTCGGCGCCGCTGGTGACGTGGTTGACTCGCGTCGGACGATACCAAGGAGTTCCGATGTCCCATTCCATGTCGGCGTCGTACGTGAATAGCTCACCGCGATTGTTGAAGGCGATGTCGAATTCGTTGCGGAATCCACTGCAAACCAGTTCAAATTCGTTGCCGTCGGGATCCGTTCGAGCAATCCAGCCGCCCGGAGCCATCTTGCCGACTGCGTGGCCGCCGGCATCCCACATGCGGGTCAACAACTGATCTTCGTCCCAATTCTTAGGCACGAGAGACTTTTCCATCTTCGGTAAATTCGTGTGGTTGCCGGCACAGACATAGATGTGTTTTCGATCGGGACTCAGCACCACAGCGTGTGGCCCGTGTTCGCCAGCGCCGGAGATTTTGCGTAGCAACTTGACCTCGTCGAACTGGTCGTCACCGTTTGTGTCGCGCAACCGATAAAGTCCTGGAATTCGTTCGTTGGACATCACGTACAGACTTTCGAAGGCATACAGCATGCCGTGGCTGTATCCCATGTCGACCTTCAGTTTCTCGATCTTTGTTTCACCACCTTTGCCGACGGGTGCGGGAGTGATGCGATACAGTTTGCCGTATTGATCGGAAGCGATCAGCCGGCCTTTGTCATCGAGGGCCAGGCTGACCCACGAGCCCTGTTCTTGCGAGGGCACGGAATACAACAACTCGGCCTTGAACCCCGGCAACAATTTCATCGCCGACACAGCAGTGGCTTTGGGCGCCGGCGGCTTGCGATTCGCCAACGCGATCCAGGCAATCAACATCTGACTCTTGCGGTTGTTCGGATCGAACCGCAATCCGGTCAAGTCCTGGTCCGGATTGAAATAGATCTTATAGTCATGAAACTTGCCGTCGCCGGCGCGGATGTCAAACCGCACCGAATTCTTCTCGCTGGTGCCGGGCCGAGCCTTCGTTGTCCAATACACCTGCCCGTTGACGCGGCCTCTGAACTTGGCTCGAATCGTGAGTTCCTTCCATCCCGCCGGACCCGCCACCTTGGTCGCGACACGAGGATCGTTTCCCACGCTGATCAACCGCAGCACGCCATCTTTGACCGAGCACCGGCAATGCCGGACCGCATTCCATCCGTCGGCATCTTTATCAAAATTCCAAACAGCGAGTGTGGCCGCATCCCGCGGAGCCGTGAGATTATCCGCAGCCAGAGCCGGAACAACCACTAACGCCAACACGGCCGACACAAGAACTCGAAGCCGACAATAAATTCGCAATATCATTTGATTCCTCAACACGATCGTTTTGGTCCAACATCACATTGTCAATAAGAGTGAAACGGCGAGTCACCGCCGAAACGGAAACGAATGACAGTATGATCTGTTGCAACGCGGCGTCCAAGTCAAGCCGGTAAGTCAAGACGCCAGTGCTGCTCGGTAGTTTGTTGAGGCGGCGGATGATAATTTCCCAGCAGGAACCGGACGATATCGCGTCGCGGCTGATGAAATCAGCCGATTGGCGCTAGCCCAATGGCCTCACTTTGGATGTCACCCTCCTTTGGGAGGGACGAGCGGGGAGGGACGAGCGTTGCAATTTGACGCAAGACGATTGACTTCGATCAACCCTCCCCGGCCGCTGCCGCGTCCGACCCTCCCAAGGGGAGAGTAAAGTGAGTGCCATTGGGCGCTAGCCCACGGTTCTCAAGCGGTAGATTCTCATCCGCCGCTCGCCAAAGAACTGGCATGGACGTGAATTGTCGCCCGCAGTGTTGATAGGCAATGAGTTACGTCAAATCGGCTGACGAAACATATTCCTCAATCTCGATAACTGACCAAACATGGATTTGTGACAACCCAAGTTCTCGCCAGGAATTGGTGACATCGTGTCACTTTGATTTACTGTTTGGCAGAGCGGACGTTTTCTTCTTTGGTTTGCGGGGCTGAGGACGATTCAGGCGGATGCGTTCGTCGTACGGAGTGTCCGGCAATGTCAACGCTTTGGCATGTGCCTGAAGTTCTTTCACGATCTCGGGATGCGATTTGGCAACGTCGTGTTTCTCGGCCATGTCGGATTCCAGATCATAGAGTTCGGCGTGCCGTGAGCCTTTGTCCTTGACGTAGCCGTAGAACTGTTTCCGATCCGGGAGGATGAGTTTCCACTTTCTCTTGCGCACCGCGTGCAACTCTCCCTTACAGAAATAGAAGTAATCGTCGCGGCTGCCGGATTCGCGCTTCCCGAACAGAAGATCCGATTGATCGACGCCGTAACCTAACGGCTTTTCGACAGACGCACTCCAATGGCGATAATTCAAAACATAGCCATCGGCTGCCGTCAGTTGTCGGACGTATGGCTCGCTCACGGAATCTTCAGTTTTGCTCGGAAACTGCTAAAAAAAGGGGTCGGACGCGAATGTCACTGCCGCTTGCCGTTTAAGGAGTTGCCTTCATGCGGCGTCTCGGAGTTCAGGTCTGAGTTTGGTCATCAATGCTAACACTTTTGGTCTGCGTTCGTCGGCCGTGAAATAGCTGTGCGTGGCGATCGGACATCCGACCCATTCGAACGCGTGCCGCTGAGAACCGTACCAGCCGCGCAGTCCCAGATACTTGTTGGCCGACGCCACACCGGGCACCGCGCTCATCAGCAGATCGCCGGAACGAATCAACGCGCCATCCTTGTCACGCAGTATCTCGGCCATGCGTTGATTATACAGTCGTTTAACCGCGAGCCAACGGCGACCGCGTTTCAAAACCAACAGCGCACTGCCCTGAGAATTCCCGGACGTAAGTCGTTGGCAACGTTGACGGCAACCGTCCAACTGCGCGGTTTGATCGAAAGACGCACTACACCAAAGGCGCAATTCACGGCACGTACGACGCGGCAACGTCGCGAGCATCGAGCCATCGTCGGGACGCTTGCGGAACCGCTTGAATCTCCGGCACTCTTAGGTGAGACTGACGGCGCGCTGACAATCCTCGAACTAGCGCAGGCCGATGACCGGAGACACGCGATGAGAGTACTGGTGCCGTTGCTGCTGAGCGTGGGAATGGTCCGCTATTCTGCCACCACGGACGCCGAGACGCTCACTCTGAAAGGACACACCAGCCAAGTTACCAGCGTGGCGTTCAGCCCGGACGGGAAGCGGATCGCCTCGGCCAGTTGGGATAAGACGGTCAAGCTGTGGGATGCCGTTAGGGGTGCCGAGACGCTCAGCCTGAAAGGACACTCCGGCGCGGTCACCAGCGTGGCGTTCAGCCCGGACGGGAAGCGGATCGCCTCGGCCAGTGTGGACAAGACGGTCAGGCTGTGGGATGCCGCCACGGGCGCCGAGACGCTCACCCTGAAAGGACACACCAGCGGTGTCAGGAGCTTGGCGTTCAGCCCGGACGGCAATCGGATCGCCTCGGCCAGTCGGGACAACACGGTGAAGCTGTGGGATGCCGTTACGGGCGCCGAGACGCTCACTCTGAAAGGACACACCAGCGGTGGCAGGACGGTGACGTTCAGCCCGAACGGGAGGCGGATCGCCTCGGCCGGTTTCGACAATACGGTCAAGCTGTGGGATGCCGAGACGCTAACGCTGAAAGGGCACTTCGGCGCGGTCACCAGCGTGGCGTTCAGCCCGGACGGGCAGCGGATCGCCTCGGCTAGTCGTGACCGGACGGTCAAGCTGTGGGATGCCGCCACGGGTGCCGAGACGCTCACCCTGAAAGGACACACGAGCCAAGTCAACAGCGTGGCGTTCAGCCCGGACGGGAAGCGGATCGCCTCGGCTAGTTGGGACAACACGGTCAAGCTGTGGGATGCTGCCACGGGCGCCGAGACGCTCAATCTGAAAGGACACACCAGTTCGGTCCTGAGCGTGGCGTACAGCCCGGACGGGAAACGGATCGCCTCGGCCAGTGCGGACCAGACGGTCAAGCTGTGGGATGCCGCCACGGGCGCCGAGACGCTCAATCTGAAAGGACACACGCGCACGGTCTGGAGCGTGGCGTTCAGCCCGGACGGGAAGCGGATCGTCTCGGCCAG
>CAUZVF010000433.1:0-5672 GCA_963582955.1 Planctomycetota bacterium | reverse complement strand
TTCGCGCAAACCGAAACTCGTTGAAACGAAAACTCATTTTCGACGCTATGCCACAGGCATTTTGTATTGGCCGGTTCAAGTTGCCAATTTGCGTCCGTTTCGTGGATCGGGTGGACGCGACAAAACGGACTCACCCTATCTACTGAGATACTAATGAGTTCGGCAATCGGAAGCCAGACATTTCGTTGAGGACGCCGCGGCATCCGAACCCGGACTCTCTCATTGGAAACTGCCTGGTCGCGGCCGAGCGAGGCATGGCTGCGTTACGAAACGAATTCTTGTGACTCATCCATTTGAAGAACTTGCTTCACGACGTCAACTTCCCAAGGTATTCTAAAGTTCGGGAACCGTCGTTGTCTGAACTTTGACGATTCAATCAGGAACACGATAGCGACTCAACAAAGGAATCGGCCATGTCCAACTCATTCAAATCGTCTTGTTTGATTCTCGCCTTCATCGTTCTGGTGACAACAACTTCAGGTCCAGTCGGCCTGTTTGGCGACGAGGCTGCTCAAACGCCAACAGCGAACCGGCGCAAAACACAGGATGGGAAGTCACGTTCGGCGAACGAAATGCGGATGATGATGTCGCTTCGCAAAGTTTTCGACTTGAAGTCCCGGTCGCCGGCGGAAATGCGGATCATCGCGGCTCTCGATGAAGAGACCGAGATCGAGTTCACCGATACCCCGCTCGCCGACGCAATGGAATTCCTCTCCGAACTGCACAATATCACGATTATCCTCGACGAAGAGGCTCTGCGGGAAGACGGCATTTCGCCGGACGAACCGTTGAATAGAATTTTGTCTGGAATCTCACTTCGCAGCGTCCTGAAGATTCTGCTGACCGAATATGGACTCACCAACATCATCAAGGATGATGTGCTGCAGGTCACAACGAAAATTGTCGCCGATGCCATGATGGAAACACGAGTCTATAACATACGTAATCTGGGCACCGCCCAAATCGATTCTGAACGACTCGCGGACGTGATTGAATCGACGATTGCCCCTGACACATGGTCCCGATCAGCAACGGCGATCCGTTTTTCGTCGGACGGAAAAACGGTGTCGCTGATGAACGGTGACGACGTGATCGAACTATGGCGTATTGAATCAGGAAAGCCACGCATGCAATTGCTTCAATCGCGACTTGGCACCGCCGCCATTCGTCCGATTCCCAATGCCGTCGTCGTTCGCCAATCGCAGTCGGTGCATCGCGAAATTATCGACTTGCTGAAACAATTGGAATTGCTGGCGAGACTGACTCAACAGGCCGCTCCGGAAACAAAGCAGCGCTAAGTAGGTCCCGCGAGCCGAGCGGGACTCTGATATGCATTAAGCGGTTAGGACTGACACACTTGATCGTTTTACGGCCAGCCGCAGGCGACGGTGTTTTCCGCCACGCAATCGCCTGCGGCTAGCCGTTACACGAGCCATTCCTTGCCGCGAGCGGTAATAAATGTCCTAATCAGAATCGAGCACCACCATGGCCAATCACAATCCACACGCCGCACTCAATAACAGTTGCCGCGACGCCCAACATCGCGAATTTGACCGCCGCGAGTTTTGTCAGCGCATGAGCGTGACGTTGTCCGGTCTTGCGGTCGGAACAGCATCGTCGTTCGCGGCCAACAACGACTCAAAAGTGTCGAAGCGCCGAGTGCAAACAGTACTCGGCCCCATCGATCCCAATAAACTGGGAGCGACGTTGATGCACGAGCACGCTCCGCTGATCGATTGGTCGGAATTATACGAATTGCCCGCCGCGCCGATTGCTCCGATTCGCGAAGAATCTCTGACACGAACCACGAAACTTCTCGACCGGTTTCACGATTCCATTGCCGACGCCGACGGGCCGGGAGCGATCGTCGAGTGTACTCCGATCCGCGTCGGCCGGTATCCCGATTTGCTGGTCGATTTGGCCAAGCGAACCAAAGTGCATGTCATTGCCTGCACGGGGTTCTGGTGCGAGGCGATGGCTCCGCAACATCCGTGGGCGCTGCGAATGGGTCTGTCGAAAGGCGGTGTGAAGAAAATCGCCAAACTCTACATCCGTGAAATCACGGAAGGCATGGAAGACCCATCGGGAGATTGGGGCAAATCGTTCACGAACGTGAAAGTCGGCATTATCAAGTGCGCCACCAGCAACTACATGCGACCCAGCGAACGGAAGTGCCACATCGCGGCCGCGATCGCCAGCCAGGAAACCGGCTGTCCCATCACAACGCACACGACCGACGGCGGCGGACTGGAACAAGCTCAGTTATTCCTGAAGAACGGGGCCAGTCCCGAGAGAATCATCATTGGCCATCAAGGCAACTTGGACGACCGTGAACACGACGAGGCTCACGAGTACCATCGCCAAATTACGGCGTTGGGATGCTACGTCCAATTCGACCGCGTGGGACACCACGAGAAATACGCAAACGAGAAAATCTCGCGGCAGATCAAACTGCTCGTCGACGCCGGATTCGCGAAGCAAATCTTGCTCAGTCACGACCATGGTCCGTATTTCTATGAAGACTACGCGAATCCGAAGAAATCCAAGAGCGGTTGGAAGAAAAACGATTCCGATTTCACCGTCGTGACAACGGGCCTTGTGAAAGCCATGAAAGCCGTCGACGTTTCACAGGCCGAGATTCACACGATGCTCGTTGAGAACCCCAAACGCGTGCTGGCGTTTTAGGTCGATCGACAAAGTAGGTCCCGCGAGTCGAGCGGGACTGGCCGACGGCGCCCGTTTGCGGCGGGCCCCGCTCGGCTCGCGGGACCTACTTCAGCAAAAATGCTGGTGCCGCATCCGCATCAAGCGGAAAAATTGGCCGTACGCAATTCTCGAACGGCAGGGACTTCAGGTTCGCGCTCGTCGATCCCGGCACATCCACCGGAACAATTCGAGCCGCGATCGATTCATAATAGGTGCGAAAACCGTTCGGCGACTTGACCACGACGATGTCGTAATCGGCCGGCTCGAGCCCGTGGGATTGAAAAACTCGACGCCCGACGACGTAGATCGGCCGCGAGGTTACGAGAATGTCGATGGCTCCCACAACCAACACCGCCGTTGGACCGGCTGTGTCGGCCGTTCCGTTTTCGTAGGCGAACTTGCCGTCGTGCAGACTCTTGACGGTCGCGGAGACTTGCATCGGTGAGAAACGTGCCGTATCGCGAGTGCCGCCCAGCGCGACATCGACCGTCGCGCCGACGCCAGCCTGAAATGCCTGTTCGGCCGCCGGAGCGTCGACGATTGGCACTAGCGCCCGTCCGCTAAACGATTCGCTCACCAAGCCTTTCAAGATGGCGTTGCTGTCGCCGGATGCTCCGCTGGCCGTCGCGTCGGCGGCATCGGAAAACACTGTTAGACCTTCAGTTTCATTGGCCAGACGAATCGATGTTTCCAGAGATGTTAATTTCGCTTGAAACAGTTCACGGTTCTGCCACATGAACCGAGCAATCCGCTCGGCCGACGACCGGGCCGTGTCCAGATCGTTATTCGTTGTCACCAATACGTTTGATTGCAGGGCCGGCACGTCGGTGAATGCGTTGCCAATGATGACACCGGCGGCCAATCCATCTTCGGACGCCTCGATTTCCTGACACATGCGAATCGCTCCGCCAAACCGGCCGGTCGCCGTGATCAGTTCGTCACCCCGGACGAGCATGGGAATTTTGACACGCGCCGTGGCCGGTGTGATGTCGCCGGCCAGCAACCGTAGTAAATTTCGAGCCGCGCGTTGGCCGGTTTGGTACTGGTCAACGTGAGGATAAGTGTGAAACGGCACCAGAATATCGGCTGCCGCAACCAGTTCATCGGTAATCACGGCATGCAGATCCAGCGAGACGACAATTGGGATGTCGGCAAGGATTTCCCGAATTGCCGTCATCGCGGTGCCTTCGGGGTCGTCGATGGTCTCGCCAGCCATCGCGCCGTGCAAGCAAATATAGGCCGCATCGACGTTGCGATTCTGACGCACGGAATCAGTCAGCTCAGACAGCAGCCGATCAAGATCCGCCGCCGCGATTCGGCCACCCGAAACCGAGGCCGCCGACATCGTGGGCACAAGTTCAACACCGCCACGCTCGTCGAAAATATCAAACGCCCCGGCCAATTCCGTATCCGTGCCGCGAAACGTTTCGATGACGGCGCTGCCACGATGCACTTGAAAATTGTCATACGTCGTCGGCGCAGGATTAAACGTCGATGTTTCCTGCTTCATTTCCGCGATCAAGATTCGAGGCATGACTCGTCCAATTCAAGCGGACTTGGCGGAACATTACGCTGCGGCATCTTCTGGCTTTCCAGGAGTATGCGGATTCGAATTGGTGGGAGTTGAACGGCTGGTGCCGTGAGTGGGACTATTCGCGCTGAGTTCGGCTTTCTCATCTTTGTCCAGCCGAATCGGTTGACGGTGGGATGTTGTTTCGGTTCGCGCTGGCATACGGCGAGCGGGGTTCGCCTCCGACGTTTCGTTTGTGGGTGAATCCGTATCGCTCGAACTGGCGCCTTCGTTGTTAGCGGGTTCTTGGAGCAGTCTGTCAAAGATGCCTTGGACGTCGAAGATTTCTCTGGGGATGCCCAACAGCGATTCGCCAACGCCCAACCAGAACAAATCAATCAAAGAGTGGTCGCCATTCGTGTCGTTGTTGTTGGTGTTGATGGGGTTAGACAGTCCCCATTCCGTCGGGATGATGGGCACGCTAATCAGCGGCCCGATCTGCTCTTCGAGTTCATCAAGAAATGCATCTTTGAGAGATCGCATGCCATCGTTGAATCGAGCGAATGGTTCACGAAAGTAATTAAAGAGCGACAAATCCTCCGAGATGATCTGCGTACCGAATAGAGCTTGAATCGCTTGCGAAGCCTCTTCGGAGAAGACAAGTGACGAGATCAACGTCACGGCTCCGTCGTCTGACTCGGCGAATTCGTCGAGGATCTGGCCGATGACGGTGGGAATCAGCGTAGTTCCCTGGAACGACGTGTCGGTAAAGTCGAGGGCCACTTCGATTGATGTGTCTTGAATGTTGCCTTCAATCGTCGAGACTTGCACGGCATCGGGCGTGATCAGTGACACAACTGCCCGAAAGTCGCCGGCGCCGACGCCAATGAATTCGATTTGATATTGGCCAGGGTTCGCGCCTTCGATTTCAAGCAGTTCGACGGCACCGTCGCCCGTATACGTGACCGCGTCGCCAATTTCGTTAATGAAACCGGTTGCCTGCGTGAATCCCACTTGACGGCCGGACGGATCAGTTACGATGAAGTCAACTGGGTCGACTTGAATTCGCAAGACACTGGTGTTGTTAAGTAGCTCTGCTTGTCGATCCAGTTCGCTTTCAAAACCGTTTTCCGGCAAATCGGAATCCTCACCGAAATCATTATCAACTTCCGTGCCCCCTAGATTGAGAAGCCTTGTACCCGTAAAGAAAATCGTTCGGTTGGCGGACTCAAGAGGAATCGTATTGCTAAAGAGTGACGCGGTATCTTCCCTGAACTCGGGTGCCGGCGACGGCGTGCCATTCAAATCCGGACGGCCCAGGATGTTGACTGGGACATTGTTGATGACGATCGGCGATGATGAAAGGATGCCCGCTTTGAAGGATTGCTGGCCAGGTTTGGCGTTTTTGTCAATCGGTCCGCCATTCACCAACGCGCTGGAAACCTGCGGCGTAAAA
>CAUZVF010000432.1:0-5677 GCA_963582955.1 Planctomycetota bacterium | reverse complement strand
AGTTGTCCTGGGAAACACCGACCTCTCGAATGCCCACGGATTGGATGAGATCGTACACCGCGGTCCCAGCACGGTTGGTATCGACACGTTTTATCGTTCGCAGAGCAGCCTGTCCGAGAAATTTCTGCGTGGATGTGGAATTCCGCAGGGACTCATTACGAATGTCGAGACCATTGCCGGTGACCCCAGCGAAAAGTTTTTCTGCTACATCTATTACGTCAAGGAAGAGAATCTGTTTATCGAACGCTTGTACGACGCAATGCAAGATAAAGGCGTGCGCTGTTGGCTGATTCCCAAACCGGAAGCCGGCGAAGATGGAAAGCCGGCCAAGGACTTGGCCCGAGAAATCGGGCCGCTCGATAAGGTCGTTCTGTGTGCGTCTCGCAGCGCATTGCGCAGTAAGTGGATGAACGAGAAGATCAATTCCATCCTGGATGTCGAAGCCGAGTTTCAAAAGAAGTACGGCAAAGACAGCCGCGTTCTGTATCCGATGAACCTTGACGGCTTTATGTTCACAGGCGACTGGAAGTTCAAACGCGAAAAGCAGGTCACAACCCGCGTTGCCGCCGACTTCACCGGCTGGCGCCGCAATGCCGAGAAATTCGATCAAGAACTCGACGTTTTGATCAAGCGGCTGCAGGGCGAGAAAGTCAAATGACGAAACTGCCCGTCGATTTCGTCATTTGAATACCGTCCCGTAAAGCTCGCCGTTGTACCCGACGACCAGCGTTTTTCCTTTGCGGAAAGTCGGCGCACGCAGCGTTCCCGATCGGCCCAGCAAGTGGCTCGTCAGAGTTTCCCGGTCGGGCCGGTCCTTTTTCAAATTGAAATGGACAATCTTTTTGCCTCGGGCCACGTACAGGTCAACGATGCCGTTTAACAGATCCAGCGCTTCGTCTTCCTGAAACGTCTGCTTGCGTGCGTTGACTTGGTCTTTGGTCTCGATTTCGTGTTCGGCAAGAAACTCTTGCGCACGCGTACAAGAAGTTCAGCCGGGGCGGTGGTAATTCCAGTCGACTTTTGCCATCGGGAGTCTCCCATTGAAACAGGAAACGGCGCTGCAATGCGGTCCGTTGCAGCGCCGTGCAGAGGTTTTTCAAATCCGCTTGGATCAAATCGTAGGGTAGACTATTCAGTGTCCTACTTGGGAACATTCGTTCCGCCACCAGTGGTTGAGCCAGCTTCATCTGGGTTGCCATCGTCGTTGTCAACGTCCGTTTGTCCATCGTCGCCGCCGGTCTTTCCGTCTATTCCTTCTTTGTTGGCATCTTTTTCGGCATCGCCTTGATCACCGTCATTGTTGTTCGTGTCGCCCGTTTCATTGTCGCCTTCGCCAGCGGATGATTTGTTCTCATCCCCTTCTTCATCGCCATTTCCAAGGCTCGCGTCGGGAGTCGTCTCGGTGTCTGCGGATTCTCCACAACCGATCGTCCACACGCTGATTCCCACAACCGCCAGCAACACAAACAAATTGGATAGATTCAAGATACTTTTCATTTTGCCATTCCTTTCGCTTTTGAAAACATGTTTTGATTCGTTGAATACCACTGGATATGGATTCCTGCCAAGGTGAATTTATTCCCGGTAACCACTCGGAATCATTAGATTGACCCATCTTCTGTAATTCAAGCCGTTCTGTTGCCACAGCGCCAAGCCGAGCGAAAGTAGGTCTCGCAAGCCGAGCAAGACCTGTGAACATAGAAATATTATCACGTCATTATTGGGATCCCGCTCGGCTCGAGGGACGCACTTGTTTGCGACATCGCGTGCGTGGCGGGTTAGGGTCAACGCCGTTTAACGAAGTAAAAGCCTGTAGCCGGATTCGCAAGAATTCGGGAGTCCAATCCGCCTCGGCCTCCTGAATTCTTGCGAATTCAGCTACATTAAACGTCAATTGAACGGCCGTTGGCTTAGGGGTGCAACACAATCTTGCCGGTCAAACTTCCTGCATTATTGAGCGTACTGGCTTCCTGCAAGCTGTGTGCGGCGGCGGCTTCGGACAGCGGGAACATTGCACCGATCATGGGATTCCAACCGCCAGCAGAGAACAACGAATTGATCGCTTCCGCAGCCGTCCGCTGCTCTTGGGGTGACGCGTTGAACATGGCGAAGCCGACCATGCGGAGATCTTTCACATAGAAGGGCCCGACAGGAAACTCCGGACGCGCGTTGCGGCCGGCCATCAAAATAATTCTGCCACGCCGCGACATCAGGCCGACAGTTCGATCGAGCGTCGGTTCCCGCAACGTTTCGAACCATACATCGATGCCGCCGTTCGATTCGGTGAACGCCGTGATCTCGTCGTCAAGGTTCGTTGCATGGTAATCGAGCACCAGATCAGCTCCCCAACTTCCACACAGCGCTTGCTTGTCAGCGTTACCGACGGTCGCGATGACTTTGGCTCCCGCCGATTTCGCCAGTCGGACGACTGACGTGCCGACACCTCCCGTGCCGCCGTTGACGAACACAACTTCTCCTTCGCAAAGTCCGGCATGCAAAAACAGTCCTACGTGAGCCGTAATTCCGACCAACGAGCCGGCGGCGGCAACGTCGTCGCTCATTCCATCTGGAGTTGGATACAACCACTGTTCGCCGACAGCCGCGTACTCGGCGAAAGTGCCTTTGCGTCCAAACAAACTCTGATTGCTGCCCCAAACGCGGTCTCCGACTTTGAATCGCGAGACTTCCGACCCACATTGCTCGATCGTTCCAGCCAAGTCGCAGCCGATGATGTAAGGAAACTCGTTTGCGATCGCGACAGCTCCACTGCGAATGTAAGTGTCAATGGGATTGACGGCGACCGCGCCGACTTTGACAAGCACTTCCGTCGGGCCTGGTTCGGGAGTTGCCACGTCGCCAAATTGAATGACGTCCGGTCCTCCTGTTTCGTTGATGAACGCCGCCTTCATATTGAGGATTCCTTTTCGAGAAACTGGAACCAGTGCGGATGCCAGAAACGCACATGAGCGCTCGCGGCGAGCAACAATAGTGAAATGCCGCTGATGATGGCTCCCCAGTATAGAGGACGCGGTTCGTAGTTCCAGACAATCGTATGTTGGCCGGCGGGAACGTCGATTGCCCGAAACATTCCATCAACTGTTGCCACTTTCAACTCTTGGCCACCACGAATCGACGCTTTCCAGCCGGGATAATTGAGGTCGGTCAGCACCAACTGGCCGCCGTGCTCGGAATTGACGTCAATGACAACATGATTCGACGCGTACAGTTGAACCTCGGCCGAATCCCCGGGATTCTCGGTATTCCACGTCACTCGCCCCCGGCTGAAATTTAACTTGTACAGGTAGATCGGTTCCTTGCGGGCCAGCGCTCGATTCAAAAGCGGATCGAATCCCTGCCACAATTCCTTCACCGGCCATTCCTCCGGATTCAGTGCTTCGAAACTCATCACATGCGTCACACCGGATTGCTGTAACCAGTCGACGCGCTCCGCGACCGATGACGGCGTTTCCGAGGATTCCGGCATCGTCAGCTTTGGATCGACGTATTCGGCTGGACCGAACGTCAAATACACAGGCGTTGAAGCCACACCCAGTACGTTCGGGAAGTTTGGGCTCGGTGAAAATAGCCGCAGCGGTTGCGATTCCACCGACAAAGCGTTGCGCACGGGACTTTCGGCAAGATGATTGATTGGCGGATCGCTGACCATCCAACTTGTCGTAATTAGCCGGCTGACCAACCACAGGTCCGTGACTGTCGCCGCACACAGTGAAGAGCACAACAACGTCGTTGCCAGTCGGCGGTGATGATGACCGCGAAGCAGCAACAGCAAGCCGATCACGATCAAACACGCCACCGTCGCGGTCCCAAATTGCATGGCGGAAGTGGATAGGTCTCGACTTCCGACAGTCATCGGAATTAACACATCGAATTCTTCCGCGACGAACGCGACATCCAGCATGAGCAAATGGCAACTAAGCAGAGAGCCGACCGCGGCGCCAGCAATCAGAGTCGTCCACAATTTGCGCGGCCCTTGAAGGTAGTCCTGCAACGCTGAACCCGCGAGGAGTGCTACGGCCAACGCCGTTACGATCCCAAAACGTCCGGGACCTTGAAAGAAATTGAAGCCGGGCAAATGCCGCGTTAACGGCAGTAACCAACCTGGTGTGTAAAGTAGCGCCGCCAATCCGATTCCCCACCACAGCATTCGGCGGCGGTCTCGATGTTTTACGCCGGAAAAAATCCCACAAACCGCCAATGCCAACGGAACAATCCCGAAATACAGATGTGCTTCGATTTCATTTGTTCGACGATGGATTCCACCTCGAGTTTGCAGTTCGTTGTCGCGATCAATCAGCGGCCGCGGAGCGTACCAATGCCAGGGAGCGATGGCTTGCGACCAATACCAAGGCGGAATACTGCCGAATTCCAGTTCATGATCTTTGCTGACCGTCGCGCGTTGGCTGAGTTGTTTCAGCTCCCATGATGGCAACAATTGAATGGTCGCGGCCGAAATTCCCAACATCATGGCAATTGCAAGCAGCACCAGTGATTGCTTCTTTCGCGCGACGTCGATCTGTGGGTCGGGGGTCAACCACAGCCGTAGCGGAATGTACACTACAAGCACTAACTGCGTGATGAATCCAATCTGAAAGTGCCCAGCCAGCATTTGTAGTGCAAGGACAACCGACATCCCGATGGCGTACCGCCAAAACCGAGTCTGCAAGAATGACTCGGCGCACCACAAGGCCGCCGGCAACCAGGCTCCCCCGATGATGGCCCATTCAACGCAGCAGCGGGATGGAAACCAACCGTACGTAAAAGCCAACGCGGCAAACATCGCACCCGGTAGTTTTAATCCGAACCGAAGCGCGTACAACACCGTAAACGCGAACGCCAACACGTAGTGCAGCACATGATTTGCGTTGTAGGCCGTGTTAATGTCGAGCGTTGAATACAGCAGCAGATGAAGTGGATAAAAGACGCCGGTTTGGCTTTCTCCCACGAGCGGATATCCAAAACCGGTTCGGTTATGCCACAACGGCAACTCGCCGGCCTGCAGTCGTTCGGCGTAGAATGTCTTTTGCGGAAAGTAATAAGAATAAACGTCACCGCCAACAAAGCCTCCGCCTTGCCACAACGGAAGCCAGAAGATGACCGTCAAGCTGATGGCGGCAAGCAGAATTAGAAATGCCGTCGTGAGCGGTTTCACCGGATCTTCACCGGGGCCTTTTGGCCTTTGGGAATCAATGTTGTATATTTGCGATCCTTCATCCGTTCCTTCCATTCCGCCTTGGCCGCCGTGATCAATTCGGGTTTCTCGAAGAGGTCGATTGCTGAAATCGCCAATACCTTGGCACCGAAGATCGTCCCCTTTTCTCCGATTGAAGACCCGATGCAGGCGACATTTTGCCAGCTATGTCCGGGACTCTTGGCCGCCATGCAGCTTGTGCGGATACCGCTGGTGGGAACGTACCAACTGATATCCCCAACATCGGTGGATCCTTTGCTGGGTGTCCTGGATTCTTCCAGTGTGTGAATTTTCTCGTCGATCGCGAGCGGGAATTTCGTCTCGAATTGTTCGATCAATGGTTGCTGCATGCGACGCGCGAAGGCTTTTTCCTGTTCCGTGAACTTCGGCGCGCCGACCGTGACGAGGTTCTGATAGAGAAGTTCCGACAGCGCGTCGTTAGGAATCAATTCGTGACAATCGGTGTCA
>CAUZVF010000431.1:0-5677 GCA_963582955.1 Planctomycetota bacterium | reverse complement strand
TTTGACTGTAGACGGAGTCGCAAGACTTCGGAAATTGAAGGTATACTACAGCCCGAAGTCTTACGACGTCTTACGACTCCGGCTACAACAGGGTTTTGAATCCTCTTCTCGTCGCGTCAAATTTTGAGATACGTTGGATTTGCTCGGGGCAACCATGGTTCGACATTGGCAATCATCAACCTGGCGATTCAAGATCATCCTTATCGCTCTCAGCTATTGCTCGATCACGCTCACGACATCTGCGGATGACGATTCCCGCGTGGCTGCTGGGTCGTGGCCGCAATGGCGCGGACCGCTGGGTACGGGTGCCGCACCCGAAGCCGATCCTCCTATCGAGTGGAATGAAAAGAAAAACATCCGTTGGAAGCTAAGGTTGCCGGGAATTGGCCACTCGTCGCCAATCGTTTGGGGCGATCGGGTGTTTATCACGGTCGCGATTCCCTTCGGTGAAGCGTTGCAACCACGATACAGCAATGCTCCCGGAGCACACGATAATGTTCCCGTGACGCACCGCCACAAGTTTGTGGTGTTGGCTGTCGACCGCGCTGATGGGAAGATTCTCTGGCAAAAAACAGTGAGTCAGGGACTCCCGCACGAAGGCGGGCACAACACGGCAAGCCTTGCGTCCAATTCGCCCGTGACCGATGGCGAGCATGTGTTTGCATTCTTTGGCTCGCGAGGTCTGTATTGCCTCGACATGGAAGGCAACGTTGTGTGGAAGGCCGACCTCGGCAAAATGCAAACCAAACACGGACACGGCGAGGGCAGCTCGCCTGTTCTGTTTGGCGACACGCTGGTCGTCAATTGGGACCACGAAGGCCAGTCGTTTGTGGTCGCTTTCGAAAAACAGACCGGCAAGCCGCGCTGGAAGAGGAAGCGTGATGAGGTCACTTCGTGGTGCTCGCCGATCATCGTCAAGCATGCCGGTAAGCCTCAAGTCATCGTTCCCGGCACACATCGCATGCGAGGATACGATTTGAAAACCGGCAAAGTGATTTGGGAATGTGGAGGCTTGTCGGCCAACGTTGTTGCATCACCCGTCGCCGCCGACGGCATGGTTTTCGCCGCCAGCAGCTATGAAATTCGCGCCATGCTGGCCATCCGCCTGGACGGAGCCAAAGGCGACATCACTGGCGGCGATCAAGTTGTCTGGAGCCGCACGCAACGCACGCCGTACGTGCCTTCGCCATTGCTTTACAAAGGCTCGCTCTACTTCTTACGTCACTACCAAGGGGTTCTTTCGCGAGTCGATGCGAAAACCGGTGAAGAACGAATGGGACCGTTCCGGCTCGGTGTCATTCGCAACGTCTACGCCTCACCCGTTGCCGCGGCGGGACGCGTCTATATCACGGACCTCGACGGAACGACTCTCGTGATCAGCCACGATGGCAAACCGAACGCATTGGCCCGCAACATCCTCGACGACAGCTTTAGCGCGTCCGCGGCGATTGTCGGCCGCGAATTATTCCTACGAGGTGCGCGTAAACTTTACTGCATTGCGGAAGAAAAGCGATAAAGAAGAGTCGCACGTTGTCCGTGCGTCAGACTAGAATTGAAAGCGGTCTAACGGGGAATGCGCGAATGCTTGGAATCGGCCGATTTCGGAATCGTGATTGTCAGGGAATTTCTCGGCGTGCGTTTCTTCAAGTTGGTGCCACGTTGCCGTTTGTATGCGGATTCTCAACTCTCGGTGGCCAGATTTCGCAAGCCGCTGACGCGGCGAAGGCCAAGTCGGTATTGGTTGTGTGGCTGGGCGGGGGGCCCAGTCACTTGGATCTGTTCGATCCGAAACCGAAAGCGTCGTCACAATTCCGTGGGCCGTTCGCGACGATTGATACTCACCTGCCCGGTGTGTCGTTTACCGAGTTGCTTCCGAAGTTGGCTGCGCGCAGCAAGAACTTCTCGCTTATTCGTACGAACATCAATTATGAAGGCGGCCATCGGCCCGCCAGCTCGATCATGCTGACGGGATCAGTCGCACCCGACGGCGGCGAAGACCGTGGCGGAAAACCGGGACAGTATCCGCCGAATTATGGTTCAATTTTGGCACGTCATCGCGCAACCTCTGAACTGCCCGGATTCGTTTCACTGGCACGCGGGCCGATCGGTGACGGCGTCGGCCCGATTTTCGGCCACGGAGGCGGGACGTGGGGCAAAGGACATGATGCGTTCATGCTGAGTTGCTCGGATTCGGGAGAGGTCTCCATACCGGCGTTGCAGTTGCCCGAGGGACTTTCTCCGATGCGTTTGACCGATCGCCGGACCGTCTTGGCGTCGTTGGACCAAATGCGACGAACGGTCGACAGCGCGGAATTCGACAAGTGGGACGGCGTTTACAAACGAGCCTACGCCCTGCTAACCGCGAGCGATGCCAGCAAAGCGTTTGATCTGACCCAAGAGAGTGACAGCACGCGCAACACGTACGGGCACACGTCGTTCGGACAAAGTGCGTTGTTGGGACGCCGGTTGGTGGAACAGGGCGTCCCGTATGTGCAAGTGAACTGGAGCCAATACGTGGAGGTCTTTTTCCCGTTTTCTGATTACGGTTGGGATACTCATTCCGACAACTTTGGCCTGATGGCTGACTGGCACGGGCCGTTACTTGATCGTGTGCTTTCAGCGCTGCTCGACGACATGCAGGACCGCGGCTTATTGGATTCGACACTCGTAATCTGCATGGGTGAATTCGGCCGGACTCCGCGCATCAACAACATCGGATCGCGCGACCATTGGCCGTCGTGCTACTTTTCCGTCTGGGCCGGCGGTGGTGTCGCACCGGGCCGGGTGATTGGCGAAAGCGACGCGAACGGCGAGCATCCGCTGACCGATCCGATCGCTCCCGCGATGGTTGGCACGACGATTCTGGAACTCGCGGGAATGTCGACAGCACGTCGTGCTGAAATGGGAGTATTGTCAGGAGGCCGCGTGATCGATGATCTGCTGTAACACCAAAAGGCATGCGCGGCAGTTGTGGCTCATCGCCCGAATGCGACGCACATCGATTTTCGTGATTTGCTTTTTCGTCGTGGCATGTTTGACGGCTGCATCGGCCGTCGCCGACAAACCGATCCGGCTGACTCACGATGGGAAACGGAAATTGTCGCCGGTCTTTATGCCGGGCGGAGATTCGATCGCATTCACGGTTCACCATGTTCCCAACCAGGTGATTGTCAAACGGCTGAATCTTACGGACGGATCGCAAGAGCCGCTGTTTCCAGCCGACCCGGCTCACCAGTTCGACGCCGCATTTTCGCGTGATGGCCGTTATCGCAGCTATTGCCGTTCCGCCAGCATCCGGCAATTGGTCTTGGTCATCCAGGACACGAGAGACAACAACAAGGAATTTATTTTTCTGCCACCGGGATCATCGCGCGGTACGGTGCGCAGTTTGAAATTCACACCGGACGGCCGCCGCATTGTGTTTACTCTGTCAGCCGCCGGGGGTTTGCAAATTGCTTCCGTGAATCTGAAAGGCGAGGATTTGAAACGGCTGACCGAATCGGAAGGCACGAACTATTGGCCGTCGATCTCACCGGATGGAAAGAGCATTGCATTCAGTTCGAGCCGCAACGGCCCGTACGACATTTACGTGATGGACATCGACGGCGGCAACGTCCGACGGCTGACGAATTCACCGACCCGCGACATTCGTCCGGCCTGGTCACCCGATGGCAAGCAGATCGCATTCACCAGTGCCCGTGACGGCAACTATGAATTGTATGTGATGAACGCCGATGGAATCCATCCACGCCGCGTGACCAACCATCCCGAACGCGATGATTTCGCGGCATGGCAACCCGATGGCAAGAAACTGCTGACAGTCGCCGAACGTGACGGCCGCATGGACTTGTACTTGATCGACGTGCCCGAGTAACGTCGGATTGCACCAATCCTCGTTCGCCACTATTCGCGATAGAGGCCATGCTCGGCGATATAGGCTTCGACGGCACGTGGCACCATGAATCGAATGCTCTGTCCGGCCGCCACGCGATCGCGAATGCTCGACGACGACAAATCGATGCCGGGAATCGTGACCGTCTGAAGTCGTGACGCGATCGCATCCGCCAGTCCGAGGGAATCGAACGACGGTAACGGGCGCTCGCCGCGATTTGTCACGACGATCGTCGCCAGTTCCGCGATTTTGTCGAGTTCTCGCCATGTCGGCAGTTCACTCAGCGAGTCAGCTCCGATGACAAAAAACAGATCACGGTTTGGATCTTCGTCGTGCAGTTTCCGCAGAGTGTCGACTGTAAAAGTCAGGCCCGGCTGATCGAGTTCCATTTGGCTGACGGCAAACTGAGGCATTCCTGCGACTGCAAATTCCAACATGTTCGCTCGCATCTTGCCGTCGGTGATGGTGGCATCGCGCTTGTGAGGCGGGCTGCCAGCGGGGATAAACCAGACGGCATCCAAGTCGCACTGCTCGCGGCACTGTTCGGCCACGATCAGATGCCCCAGATGCACCGGGTCAAACGTGCCACCAAAAAGCCCCAGACGCATGGTTTCGTCCTCGATCGGCCGTCGGCCAATTCTAGCCTTTGACTTTTCAACTAAATTCTGAAAGTTGCGAAAGAATTATGATGCTGTCCGAAATAATTCTGTCCGAAAGCGGAGGCTCGCAAGATCATACAGAATCGTTGGGGACAGAATCATTGAGTGAAATTGGCGCGTACATTCAAAACAACAGAGACTGCATGAATCATTTGCCAGCTTTTTTCTTTTGCATCTTAGCCCACGAGTTACGTAGCGGGACGGTGCGGTTGAAGACGAGCTTTTCATCGGTCGAATCAGGATCGACACAGAAATAGCCAGTGCGTTCAAATTGATAGCGGCTGCCGGGCTCGGCACCTTGCAGCGTTGGTTCGACCAGACAAGTTGCGACTTTCAGCGAATTCTCGTTCAAGTTGGCTTTCCAATCCTCGCCTTCGGGGACATCGTCGGGATCTTCTTTGGAAAAAAGTTGATCGTATAGCCGGACTTCGGCTTCAATGGCGTGGTCGGCCGAAACCCAATGGATTGTGCCTTTGACTTTTCGGCCATCGGGAGCGTTGCCGCCACGAGTTTCAGCGTCGTAGGTGCAGTGCAGTTCGATGACGTCTCCGTTTTCGTCTTTGACGACGGAAGTACACGTTACGAAATAGGCGTACCGCAAACGTACTTCGCGGCCGCGTGCCAAGCGATGGAATCT
The DNA here is from genome assembly GCA_963582955.1 of Planctomycetota bacterium. Classification (GTDB taxonomy): domain Bacteria; phylum Planctomycetota; class Planctomycetia; order Planctomycetales; family Planctomycetaceae; genus CAUZVF01. Next base: position 489 of record CAUZVF010000431.1, on the reverse strand, counting down.
GCGCGGCGGATTTTCCATGAAGTCGGCACGTTCGATGTAAATCACTCGCGAGAACGGAACCATTCGTGTTCCGGCAGATTCGTCTTCGGGGTTGTTGATGGCTTCCAGCTCTTCGGTTTGGTCTTCTGGATAGTTCTCGATGACGACCTTCAGTGGATCCATCACACCCATCACGCGTGGTGACGTGCGGTTCAGGTCGTCTCGCAACGAGTGTTCCAACAGAGCGATCTCGGTGACACCGTCGAATTTGGTGACACCGATCTTTCCACAGAAGTTGCGGATTGCTTCGGGCGTGTATCCACGTCGCCGCAGGCCACGGAGTGTCGGCATTCGGGGATCATCCCAACCGCCGACATGGCCTTCATCGACCAGTTGCAGGAACCGCCGTTTGCTCATCTTCGTGTAAGTGAGGCCCAGCCGTGCGAATTCGATCTGCTGTGGGTGATAGATACCCAGTGCTTCGCAGTACCAGTCATACAACGGCCGGTT
>CAUZVF010000430.1:0-5686 GCA_963582955.1 Planctomycetota bacterium | reverse complement strand
TTCAGAATCATCAACGCCTGCGGAGCGACGGTTGTCTGAGCCCGTTTGGCGCAGCTTTCGTGCATGTCGGGGAAGTCGAACACCTTCAACAACGGATACGGCAGATTGCGTTTGGCATGGATGTAGACCGATCGTCGGTTTCGTGCGGATTCCTGTTTCGACACTTCCCACTTCTCGCGGCTGCTGAATTTTGGCGGCAGTTGCGGTTTCACTCCCAGTCCGTACATTTTTGGGTTCAACTTTCCGGCAATTGTCAGCATGGCGTCGCGGATGCTTTCGGCCGACAGACGGCGTCGCTGATAATGCCAATACAGTTCATTGGCTGGATCGATTTTCGCCGCCTTTGGCAGGTCGCCGTCCGCGGGAACTCGGAACGTCGATTGCCGGTAGGCGTTCGATGTCATGATCAGCCGATGCATGGATTTGATGCTCCAATCGCGTGCGATGAATTCGGACGCCAACCAATCCAACAGTTCAGGATGTCGGGGCGGAGCGGTTTGAATACCTAGGTCATTGGCGTTTCCAACCAGACCGCTGCCGAAGTGTCCCTGCCAGATGCGATTTGCCATGACACGAGCCGTCAGCGGGTTCCGCGGATCGGTCAGCCATTTGGCCAGCGTCGTCCTGCGGCCGACCGTTCCCTCGCGCGGCGGAACAATGTTGGCCAGATTGTTGACGCCCGCGATGATCTTTAGATAACCCGGTTGCAGTTCGTGCAGCGGTTTGTTGTAGCTACCGCCGTCCAACAGATGAGTCTTCGGCGGCCCCGATGCGACCTCGCGGGTTGCCATCGCATCCAGAAAACGCGGCGGCTTCGGACGTTGCTTTTGCAGTTTGGCCAACTGCTGTTTCAATTCGGCGCGTCGCTTCTTTTGCTCGGCACTCAGTTTGGAAGCCAATTGTTTTTCATTGACTTCGATCTGGCGCACCGACCAGAACGCCAACTGATGTTGCAAGGCCGTGCGTTTCTCGGGTGCCGTGTCGATGGCGTCGAGGACGATTTTGGGAAACTTCAATCGCTTGATCAGCGATGCTTGGTTTCGAGCTGTCTGCTCGATGATGTGCAACTCGTCACGGACGGATTCGGACTGCCGCATCCAAAGTTTCAGTTTCCGCTGATAGTCGGCCAATTCGTCGGCCGTGCCAATCGGAACGCGATCTTGCAAAACGATTCCGGCAAAGAACGATTGAAGCTGGTAGAAATCTTCCTGCAGAATCGGGTCAAATTTATGGTCGTGGCATTGTGCACATCCTATCGACAGTCCCAGGAAGGCGGCTCCGACGTTGGCCGTCAGATCGTTCAACGCATCCTGCCGAGCCAACTCGACATTCGACGCGTTGCTTTCGTCGGGCCACATACGATTGAAACCCGTCGCGATCAGTGCCGCGGTGCTGTTGGGAAATAGTTCGTCACCGGCGATCTGTTCTTGAACGAACCGGTCGTACGGCGTGTCGTTGTTGAACGCGCGGATGACATAGTCTCGGTACTTGTACGCCATCGGCCGGAACGGATCGGCATTGAACCCGGCCGTTTCCGCGTAACGGACGAGATCAAGCCACTGCCGTCCCCACTTTTCTCCATAATGTGGACTTGCCAGCAGGCGGTCGATCATCCGTTCGAAAGCTTGCGGTGAATCGTCGCTAACGAAGCGGTCGATTTCGTCGGGCGTCGGAGGCAGCCCGAGCAGATCAAACTTCGCCCGCCGCAACAATTGCCGCTTGTTCGCCAACACCGAGAATCCTAAACCTTGCTTGCTCAATTCCCACAGCAGAAATGCATCGATGGAATTGGCCGCCTTGGTTTCATCGGCGACCATCGGAATATCTGGATTTTGAATTGGCTGGAAAGCCCAAAACGATTGTTCTTCTTCGGTGAACGGCAGGGTTGGTTCGGGACTCGTCTCATCGAAGGCCAACGAAGTATCCTTGGCCGTCAAGTAGACGAACAAGCCGACGGCAACGACGACAAAAGCGCGTGCGACTCGAATTGGAGAAGTGAAAGACATCATGCGGGACGAGTTCACTGTTTCTGGATCGCCATACCGCGAATACGGCACAGCCATGATGGCCCCATCGTAATCGTAAGACGGGATTAACATTGTATCCCAATCACGCGTCGCTCACACGTCATATCTTGCAGGGCTGATCAGTTTTTCAATTCGCGCAAGCACGAGTCCGAGGCGCTCATAGTCGGGAAGCAAAAGAATTCTCTTGTTGGCGATTCAGGTCACTTCGTAGGGCAAAAAAGCGATGTCCAACTAGGCAAGCGGGAACGCTTACTCTACGTTTTAGGGCACCGCTTGGTATCGCCACGGAGTGGACCGGCGGAACCCACCGGTGATCTGACGACTAACGCAAAGCAGGTGCAGGCATCCGGCAAACCGCCCGAGGCATAACGACTGATGGCCAACGACCAATTCGCAGTCAAGAAAGTGACGCCGGCATGCGGTGCCGAGGTGTCTGGTATCGACCTTTCGCAGCCGTTGGACGAACGGTCCGTCGAGACGCTCAAGAGGGCGCTCGCTGAACACTGTGTGTTGTTTTTTCGCGACCAAGAAATGACACCCCAGCAGCAGAAGACGTTCGGCCGTCATTTCGGCGAATTGCATATTCATCCTGCCTGGCCGCGGCGTGTCGAAGGCCATCCGGAAATCATGGAGATTTACGCCGACGAAAACACGAAACGGATTGCCGGCGAGGATTGGCATTCGGACGTCTCGTGCGACCCCAAACCACCGCTGGGGACGATCCTGCACATGCTCGAAGTGCCAGAAGCCGGCGGCGATACTCTGTTTGCAAATATGGCGGCCGTCTTCGATTCACTTTCGGCACCGATGCGGTGCTTTCTCGAAGAGATGACTGCCGTGCATGATGGCGAATACGTCTATCGCGGTCGCTACGAAGGCGCCCAGGAAGAGGGCAAAACATACCCTCGGTCCGAGCATCCCGTCGTGCGCACGCACCCGGTCAGCGGCCGCAAGGTCTTGTTCGTGAACCGCATTTTCACGACGCGGATCGTTCAACTCGCGCAGCGTGAGAGCGACGCCGTCCTCAAAATGCTCTTTGAGCAGATCGAGCAGCCAGAATTCCAATGCCGCTTTCAGTGGCAGCCGGGTTCGGTGGCATTTTGGGACAATCGTTGTGCCCAGCATCACGCCCTGTGGGACTACTACCCGAACCGCCGCCGTGGCCTGCGCGTGACTATCCAGGGTGACGCACCGATTCATCGCCTATAATGAAGCCATGCGAATGGTTCCAAACATCTCGAACTTCGAAAGCGTGTTGTATGTCTGATCTGCCATGCGGCTACCACGGACGCTATTTGCGTGTCGATCTCACAACGCGACTTTTTGAGTCGGTGACAATTCCTTCGAAGGTGCTACGCAATTTCATCGGGGGAACTGGGCTGGGAACATGGTTGTTGTTGCGTGAGACGCCTGAACGCATTGATGCATTGAGTCCCGTGGCACCGATGGCGTTTATCTTTAGCCCGCTGGTAGGGAGCCCGTTGACGACTTCGGCCAAGTTTGCCGTGATGGCGAAGTCGCCGCTGACCGAACGCATCAACGATTCGCTGTCATCGTCACACTTCGCCATTGCTGGAAAAAAAACCGGTTACGACGCGATCCTAATCGTTGGCGCGGCCAAGGCTCCGACGTGTTTGGTGATCGAGCCGGACGGCGTCCGATTCGAAGACGCCTCGGCCGTTTGGGGACAATCCAGCCGCACTGCCTGTGAGCAACTGCGAAAGCGCTTTGGAAAGACGTTTCAGATTGCCGGAATTGGCCCAGCCGGCGAAAAGTTGGTGAAGTACGCGACGGTATCACATGACGGGCGTCACGCGGGACGCGGTGGGCTGGGTGCAGTGATGGGATCGAAGAAACTGAAGGCCGTTGCCGTCAGCGGTGACCGGCTGACAGATTTTGCGAAAGCTGACGAGTTGGTTGCGTACAGCAAACAACTCTCGGCGAAATCGTTTGGCCCGGCGACAGCCAAGTATCGCGAACTCGGAACAGTCAGCAACTTGCTCGCCTTCAATCGGCTGGGGACACTACCAACTCGGAATTTTCAAGCTGGTATGTTTGCCGAGGCCGTGGCATTGTCGCCCGAGTCGATGGCAACGACTCATGAACGCACGCGCACATCGTGTGCGGCGTGTACGATCGGTTGCGAGCACATTTTCCACCGCCGCGACGATCAAGGCGGCGTGCGGATGGAATACGAGAATCTGTTCGCACTCGGCCCCTTGTGCGGAATATCAGATCCCGACGTCGTTTTGGAAGCATCCAATTTGTGCGACGAATTGGGAATCGACACGATCAGCGCCGGAGCCACAATTGCGTTTGCCATGGAATGCGCCGAACGCGAATTGATCGATATTCCCGATCTGCGGTTCGGCAACGGCTCGGCGCTGTTGCAGCTCTTGCAAGACATTGGCAACCGTACGGGTGTCGGTGATCTGTTGTCGAACGGAACTCGCGCCGCCGCAGCGAAAATTGGACAGGGTTCCGAGGATTTCGCACCACACGTCAAAGGACTGGAGATTCCCGGTTACGAACCGCGAGCCCTGCAAACGATGGCATTGGGCTTCGCTGTCGGCACGCGCGGGGCCGATCATAATCGATCGAGTGCCTATCAAGTGGATTTCTCGGCAGTTGTTGATCGATTGAATGTCGATGAGTCGGCGGTGAGTCCCGCGATCGAAACGGAAAACGAAGCGACCATCATGGACTCGCTGATTCTGTGTAAATTCCTACGCGGCGTGTTCGAAGACAAATTGGCCGCGATGTCCGAAATGTTGGGGCTGGTGGCGGGATGGGACGTCGCCGTGAGTGAATTAAACGTCGCGGCCGAGAGAATCATAACGGCAAAAAAGTGGTACAACATCCAACAGGGTTGGGAACCGGTTGAGGACACTCTACCGAAGCGATTCCTCTCGGAACCCTTGAAAGACGGTGCCAGTGCCGGCGCGATGCTGAGTTCCGACCAATTGCGGTCGCTGGTCAAAGCCTACAACCGAGCACGTCATTGGAGCGACGAAGGCTGGGTGCCCGAAGAACGATTGCGAGAACTCGATATCGAGTTTTCTCCAACGGCAAACGCGCCAACGGCGAACTCGCCAACGGCTAGCGGGAAGCGTTAGCTTCCTGGCCGACTCGCTTCCGCATTCAACTCGCGAGGAACGGTGTCTATGGAACTCCCTCGGATCGCCACGCCCCCACGCGACAAAAGAATCGCGCAAAAATAAGTTGGTCAATTTCCCCTGCCAGCTTGTCTGGCAAGAAAACAGTTTGAATGGTTAATGACATTGAGCCGTTTACTGATTGACCCCCCGTCGGCTTGTCCGACGAGTGAAGCAGCTTCTCCTGCTAACGCTTCCCGAGCCAGCACGGCGCACACGCCACACCTCGCGTCGGAATGGCAGCCGGAATTACGTCGTCGCCGGCAGCAGTTCATTCCAGCTCATCCGCTGCGACGTGGCGTAGATCACGCGGTCTCCCGATTCTGGCTTCAACGAAATAAACGACGTCAAACTTTCCTCGCCCCGATTGACGCACAGCAAGTTGATGTCGCGGTCGAGCAGTTCTTTGGCCAGATCATTGTAGGTTGAACCGGTGACTGGCTCGGTGACTTCGGTGCTGTAGAGTGTCGTACCGCGAACATTGCTGGTAATCGTGTCAACCAG
>CAUZVF010000429.1:0-5687 GCA_963582955.1 Planctomycetota bacterium | reverse complement strand
TCAGTCCTTTTAGCAACCCGTCTTCGAGTTTTCGCACGGTCGAAGTGTCAACATCGCCACTGCCAGTTCCGTCGATCATGTCGATGATCTTTGGCTTTCCGTCGGTCGTTTCGATCAGGCCGGGCGCCCCCGGATCGACGCCCGAGTCAAAGATGGCAACGACGACGCCTCGTCCATCATATTCGGGAAACTTGTCAAGAAACCGCAGCGCCCCGGTTTCCGTCTTGGGGAGAATGCCAAGATTCTTATCCGGTTCATCCGCTTGGACGAACGAAACGACATAGAAGGCGAAGGCAATCGAAGCGCAACCGATGGTTGATTGTTCTGAGCGACGAAAGCGCGGATCGGCGCCGAAAGCCCGAAGAACGGTCCAGAACAAACACGCGATACGTGCGCAGACAATTCTCATGTTGATCAACTGCGATTTGGCTCAAGCCAGTTTGTTTGATGGGTAGCACGTCTTGCCGTTCAGGCAAGGCGTGTCGCGAAGCGATTGGAAACTGCTCTTTCAACGGCTGAAAGCAGTTTCCGCCGCGAGTGCTTACCGGCACGCGCTGCGAGGGTGTATCTTTTGTCCGATCGTCGTTGAGCGATTTCCGGCGGCTGCGCCGCACACCTTGCCTGGACGGCAAGATGGTACCCATTTGCAATCCGAAAACTAATTGGTTTTGACGCGACCACAATTTCCATTCTAAGGCGTGCTTAAAGCCTCTCGCAATTCCGAATTGGCGATGTTATCTGAAACGCTCGAAGCGTGGTTCTGACATCTTGAAGGTGAGCAAACATCCCGCTGCGATGATTGCGCTGGCACCAACAAAAACTGGCGTGAAGCCGAACAGATCGACGCAATAGCCAACCAGCGGCGACGTGCAAAACGGGATCGCCAGACACACGCTGAACGTGCTGACATAGCGTGGATGATTTGCGGGCTCGGTTAATTCCAGAGTGTAGTTGACGAAAGTGCGAATCGTGACCGGAGCGATTCCGATCAGGCAAAATGTCAGCCAGAACCAGCGTTGGCTGCCGTCGCTCGAACCACTCATCAGCGCGAGGGCCAGTAAAGGAGCCAATGCACTGGCGAATAACTGGCAGCGGATGACGAGGCGGTTTCCGAAACGATCGGCAAGAGAACCGGCGACCACGCTGTAGACTCCGACGGCGATGTTTTGGGAGATGACCCAAATCATGATATCAAAGGCCGTGGTTTGAATACTCGCGCCTTGTCGGCCCAGAGCTTGGTAGTGGGGAAACAATAGCATGGCGGGACTGAAACACATGGCGACTACCGCAGCGCGACGAAAATTGCGGTCGTGCCGAAAAATTTGCCATGCGTTTCGAAAATGGTCAAATACCGCGGAACGTGTTGGCACCGGTTCGTCGGATGGCTCGTTGAGTAACGAGATAAACAAGCCGCCGACCACGAAACCTGCTCCGGCAAAACCGAAGATCAGTCCAAAGCCGCCGTCGGCTCGTTCCAGCCAAGTCTGCAGGAAAAACCACAAGCATGTGACCGACAGAATTGAACCCGCGATTCCAGAGAGGCTCATCAAACGGCCCCGCCGGTCGGCTCGTATCAGTTTGCCTTGAACCGTGCCGTAAGCCAATTGATTGATGCCGTTCATGCAAAAGAAAAAGAAATAGAGGAACAAGAATACGATGGGCAACCACGATTGGCGCTTCTGTTCGATCGAGAACCAAATGACCGACATCGTCAAGAATGGAATCGACATCATCAGCGGTGCTGTCAATAGCGTCCATTTCTTTCGACGCGTGTTCTTCAGTCGCTCGGCGATTAACAACGGAGGCAGACTTTGTCCCAACCGATTCAGGACGGGCAGAAATCCACGTATCCAACCGGCTCCGGCGATGTGGTCCATGAACAGCGGCATGATGACCGATTCCGTTTTGAAGACCCACGCAACTCGCACGAAGATGTAGTAACCTGCCAGCACGAGGATGTTGCGCGATTCGTGAGCTTCAATCTCAGCGGCAACCGCGCTTTCAGACGCCGACGTTGGTCCTGACAAAGCAGTCGTGTCGGCGGAATCGGTACTCAAGAATTGTGTTCTCGGTGGAGGAAGACGTGGCGGGACGAATCGGAATGGCCGGGGCTTGAGAAAACTGCGACCATCCGCACTGCAACGATTGAAGCTTGCGCGCATTCTTCGGTGAGTGTCGCCTTTCGCTACGCGAAAGAGCGCCTTTTCGCGGAGCGAAAAGCGACTTTGGTTGCGGCCATCGGCCGCGCTGCGAACCTTCAGTCTCAAAGGTCGGTCTATGGGTGTCAAGCCGACACAATATCGGGGCCGAACACTCTGGCTTGGTTGTTGGGATTGTTCTGCATTACCTGATTCAATACGGTGATTCTCATCCATGTCAAATGACGATCCACAACGCGATTTCGCTGTCGAAGTTGTTCAGCGCCTGACCGACGCGGGCTATCAAGCTCTTTGGGCCGGCGGATGTGTCCGCGATTCTCTTCTGGGCCGATTGCCGAAAGATTATGACGTCGCCACCAGCGCGTTGCCCGACCAAGTGCGTCAAGTGTTTGGCAATCATAAAACGCTTACTGTCGGAGCAAGCTTTGGTGTCATCATCGTGCTGGGGTCCAAAAAGGCCAGACAAATCGAAGTGGCTACGTTTCGCACCGACGGCGATTATCTCGACGGACGCCATCCGGCAAGCGTTTCGTTCAGCACGCCCGAAGAAGATGCCAAACGCCGGGACTTCACGATCAACGGCATGTTCTACGATCCCGTGGACGAGAAAGTTCTCGATTTCGTTGGTGGCGAGGCCGATTTGAATGCGCGAATCGTGCGAGCGATCGGCAATCCCCAAGACCGGATGACCGAGGACAAACTCCGTATGCTGCGCGCCGTGCGGTTTACGGCGAATCTTGGTTTTGAGTTGGATCAGGCAACCGCCGATGCGATTCGGGGGATGGCGTCGCAAATCACGGTTGTCAGTGCCGAGCGAATCAGTCAAGAGCTGAAACGAATCCTCGTCGATCCGAATCGATCGATCGGCCTCGCATTGGCCAATGATGTCAATTTACTGCCTGCGATCCTGCCGGAACTGTCGCCGGTCATTATTGAGTGCGGCGCAGCTTCGTATTCCGAGTGGGAACAGACTCTTCAAATGCTGTTGAAGCTGGAAAACCCGTCGTTCGAATTGGCCGCTGCGACATTGTTGCGGTCGATGCAACAGCCGCGTTCCGTCCGCACGCTTTGTCGTCGACTGAAATTGTCGAATGACGAAATTGATCGAATCGAATGGGTTGTTGAACATCAGGACGACTTGCATCAAGCGTCCGAGTTATCGCAAGCGCAGCTCAAGCGCACTCTGTCGCATCGTTATGCCGCCGACTTGTTGCAATCAATGCGCGCCGAGGCAAACGTGATTGGCAAACATGCCGAGTCAGCTAAATTCTGTACTCAGTTTTTGAAAGAAACTCCGGCAGTGGAATTGAATCCGCCGCCTCTGCTGACAGGCAACGATTTGATCGCGCGCGGACTCGATCCAGGACGGGAATTCAAACAGTTGCTAGACACAGTACGGGACGCCCAATTGGAGGGCGAAATCACGTCAGCGGCCGAAGCGATTGAACTGGCACTTCAATTGTCACGGCGTCACCAGTAACTCCGCTCGGACTCAGTGGCGGCCTTAGAAAGTGGGAACGAAAAAGTTTCCTGAAATGAAATGGGTACCACACCTTGCCGTTCAGGCAAGGTGTGCGGCGCAGCCGCGGGAAATCGCACTTGCATGATGAAAGCACAAGACGGTTCCGCAATTCGGGCCAGTCAGCACATCACGGACCATGGTTTCAACAAACGAAAGAGCAGTTTCCAGTCGCTGCGCGACACGCCTTGCCTGAACGGCAAGACGTGGTACCCATCAGAACACGATATTGACCATCCAACGGATACACCATCTCGTGCGGAATACGCTGGAATCTTCCGCCAGACTGTTTCGGATTGGTGGCTTCTCGTATTCTTGCTACTTGCTGTCGCCGGCCATATCGAGATTACAGTCTTGGGCAAGAATATTCGGTGGCAAGAATATGGTCGCCTAGAATCACAATTCGCGCACGTGTTCCACGCCAAGGAATCATCAATGATTGACAAAGTTCGTATCGGCATTATCGGAGCTGGCGCGGTTTCCGATTATCATCACGTACCGGGAATTCGAATCGATCCGCGAGCGGAATTGGTGTCGGTGTGTGATCCCAACGAGCAACTTTTGGAACAGCGGCAAAGCGATTGGGGGCCGACGAAGAAGACGACCGAGTACAACGAAATCGCGAACGATCCTGATGTTGACGCAGTCATTATTGCGACGCCGAACTTCACACACCGGCCGATTGCACTGGCGTGCATCGAAGGCGGCAAGCATGTGATGTGCGAGAAACCGCTCGGTCTGAACTTTACCGAGTCGGCTGAGATGTATCGCGCGGCCCGCGACAAGGGAGTGCGGCACATGACGGCGTTTACGTACCGGTTTGCTCCGTCAATGCGCTACGTGCGGCATTTGGTCAAGAGCGGAGTGCTCGGTGAGCCGCGTCATTTCCGCAGTCAGCGATTTCTGGATCTACCCGAAACAAGTTGGGGTTGGCGGCAGTACAAAGAAACGGCCGGAGCAGGCGACTTATTCGACATGACGATCCACCGCATCGATTTTTCTCAGGATTTGATGGGGCCGATCAAGTCGGTTTGCGGCGCGGTTGCCCAGTTTACTCCGCGCGACAAAACCGAGGACGGACAATCGTGCAATCCTTCGGAAGTCGATGACTGGTCATCCCTAATCGGAATGTTCGAAAACGGTGCCGTCGGAGTGTGGGAAGGCAGCACGGTCATGAAGGGCTATCACAACGACGGATTCGGCTGGGAATGGGCTGAAGTCAATGGCAGCGAAGGCTCGGCCGTTTACCAATTAACCGATCCCAACAATGTGATGGTCGGGAAAGCCGGCGAGTCATTGCAGAAGCAACCCGTGCCGGACGAATTCCTCGTTATCCCCGGCAGTCCGCGTGACGGTAAGGAAGGCGTGCCGAGTACGGTCTTTCGATTCGACTTGGTTTACGAATTGGTGTCGGCGATTGTTGAAGAGCGTGATGCCGTTCCCGGCTTCGACCACGGAGCCTCTGCGCAAGCGGTGGCTGATTCGGTATTGGAATCGTTTGACAAGCGGACGTGGATCGACATCGACGCCGATCTTGGTTGATATTCTCTCTACGCCACTTGTTCCAGCACGGATTCATCCACATAAATCGGCAGCGGCGGCTCGTAATGAGCTGACAGGGCGATGGCGTCGCTGGGCCGGCTGTCGACTTCGATTAATTCTCCGTTCTCTTTCCGGATACGGATGACAGCGTAGTACGTGTGCTCACGAAGGTTGTTGATGCACACGCTCTCGACCTCGCCGCCGCATTCTTCGATCGTGTTCTTGAGCAGATCGTGAGTCAATGGCCGCGGCGGAATCTCACCTTTGACACGCCGATGGATACTGGTGGCCTCGAAGATGCCGATCAGAATCGGAAACATGCGATCCCCATCAACCTCGCGCAGATAAACGACCTGCTGATCGTTGATCTCGCTGATTATGATTCTGGCCAACTCCATTTGCACCGGCACGGGATACTTCTCCTAGGACGACAGCGCTAAGTAGGTCCCGCGAGCCGAGCGGGACCA
>CAUZVF010000428.1:0-5694 GCA_963582955.1 Planctomycetota bacterium | reverse complement strand
CTTTTTCAGGTATTCTCGGGCTTTCGGAGTGCCTAGACTTTCAAATTGCCCAGCTTTGACTTTTAGTTGAACAATACTCGCAACAGTACGCCCCAATGCGGGTTTCTTCTTGAATAGTTTTTCCAATTCTTCGGCGGCCTTTTCGACGTCTTTCGCACTCGCCTCTTTTTGAATTAGCTCCCGTAATTTACCGGCGAGTTCCGGATCGAGTGGCGTTCCTCGCCGTTTCTTTTTCGCATCCGGCCGTTTTCGCACCGCGCCAAGTTCTTTCAACGTTGGGACCTTGCCGCCAACGAGTTTCACAATCTCTTTGATTATCTTCGGCAGGTCCGCCTGCATGCTCGGTTGGACGATTGCGAAATTTGCCGTGACTTTGTTCTCTTTGGCGACGAGTACCGTCAGCGTGACTTTTCGGTTCAGCCCATAGGCTCCTGGACCTTCCTGTCCGTCGACCGAGATTCCGATCGGGGTCTTCTTCGGCATGGCACGACGTGCCCGTTTCAGTTGCGCTTCTGTTGCCGTCACATCATCCGATAACCAAGCAATGGCTCCGTACAACCCATCCTTTTTCCGTGACGCGACATAGTTCATCAGCACCCGCGTCACAGCCGCCGACGGGCGAGTCAGTTTGTGGACGAAAACCAACACCATGGCCTTGCCGTCAGCGCTGACGACGAAATCCAACTCCTTGCCGGCTTGTTTATCGTAGACGCCCTTGACTTTGAACGGCACAAGTTTTTCGCCGACTTGTGGACCAGAGAAAACGGGATCGGCGGCAATGGCGCTCCCGGAAAGCAAAAGCGTGGAAATTGTGGCGACAACGAGTGATCTCATAATTTGACTCCGGGAAAACCAAGTGGCGCAGCCGCGAGGCAAGACGGCTTGACATCGCGACGTTTATAGATACCGCGCATGGTTCAAAATGTCACATTCCGTTGTTTAACGGTAAGCCGAAGGCGACAGCTTTTCCCGGCAACAGTGTCGCCTTTGGCTTGCCGTTAAACGAATCACTCTTGCCCGCGAACAGTATGATACATTACCAAATCCTTGGCATGCAAACGACGCTATCCATTATCAATCAAAGAAACCCCGGCCGCAAATGAATGCAAACCGGGGTGTGCTTGTTGAGAGACGCAAGGCTACCTAATTTCGACGTCCGTTGAAATTGACTCTGCCGTTGCCATTCCGTGGGTTACCGTTTTGCGCCGAATTGTTTTGTTGGTTGGCCTGCGGTGGGGCGGCTTTCTTGCCGAAGATTTTGTGCAGCCGTTTTTGTAAGAGTGCCGAGTTGAGGCGGCTGTGGACTTTGACGACTTGGACGGACGACGTTGGCCTGGCGGCTTCGTCGAGAGTTTCGACGAGCGCGCTAATATTCTCAAGCAAACCTTCGGAGGCCGAGATGATCAGATTGTTCGACAATTCGTCGATGCCGATCGACAACAGGCCCTTGAACTTGATCGGTGGTTCGTTACTGCCTTTTTCATCACCATCGCCACCGCCGCCATAAATGTATGTATAACTCTGCCCGAACCCTCCGGCACCGCTCTTGCTCTTATCTTGCTGATTCTTATTCTCCAGAGCACGGTCGTTGGAACTGAGCAAATCGCGGTAGACGTCCTTGATCGCGTCGGCAATGATCTTCGCTCGCGAATACTTGATCGGAAAAACTTTAGTGACGCGGACGGAACGTTGTTCTTCGGACTCCGGTTTGTCCCACAGGTTGATCAAGTCTTCGATCGTCTTCATCTGATCCGGCGTCGCGCCTTGGACTAAAATGCTGTGCGTGTCGCGGTCGGAAATGAACTTCAGCGGCTTGCGTTTTGACAGTCGACGGCTTCCTCCACCGCCTCCACCGCTCGACGAACGCATCATCCCAAAGAACGGGTCGTAAGAATAACCACCGCCACCACTTTTTTGACCCTTCTGCTCTTCCTCGAAGAACTCTTCCAAATTCAACTCGATGCCATACGCCCACGTGTTGGGATTCTTGAGTTTGAAGATCCGGAAACCAGTTCGTGCTGGCGCGTATTCCGCCATCAGATCTTCCAGAAGATCCAGGACGCGGGGATCGTCGGATTGGATGATCAATTTGCCGTCGGGACCTCGCAAAATATTGACGGGCGGAGGTGCCGGCTGCCGGAACGATTGGGCCTTTGATCCACGCTGATCAAACGGATCTTTCGACGCATCGAGGACGGCATCTTTTGGTTTGGCAACCGGTTTGGCGTCCTTCGGCCGAGCCGTCTCGGCGTCTTTCTTTGGTTCCTGGTTGTTACTTGGCTCAATCACATTCTGAGCGAGCAGGTTTTCGTCGACGGCGATTGCGTTTCGCTGTTGCAGTAGCCTCAAGAATTTGCTCGAGTCCGGTTTGGGAGTGGGAATTCCAACAGTAACCTCGGCCCGCCCCGATCCTAAGTCGTCATTAGCGGATGTCTTGGTGAATGCGATCGCCGAATCGATTTCCTTTGGGGCTTGTCGTGCTGCGTCCGTCCGAGTGTCGCGATTTTTGCTCGACGGAACAACCTTGTCGAGAATTCGCTTTTTCGGATCTTCACTCGGTTTGTCTGACTCTTCGGACTTCGGTTTTGCCGGGCCAGGTGAAATTTTCAACTCATTCGGAGCATACTGAGGCCAGGCCTTACGAATGCGTTCCAAAATCTGTTCGACTTCTTCTTCGTTGTAATCGTCGATGACACGGCGACGGTCGGGATTCCCGCCGCGCGCCGGGATTTCACCCAACTTCGCCAGCAGATTCTCGACTTCTCTCAATTCCATGTCGTTGCAACGCAAAATCAGTAGGTTGTTATCGACATCGGCATCGACGCGGAATTTATCAGTGCTTTCCTGCTGCTGGCTTCCATATCGCGAACTATACCGCATGTAGTACGGATTCTGGTTCTGCTTGTTCTCGTCTTCGACACCCATCATAAACTTGATCGTTCCAGCAACATAATCCGCTTCAAGCCGCCTTAGCCGGATGACATGAAACTCGCGGCCGTTGCCGTCCATCTTTTCGACCAACTGCGTAATCGTGAAGTGATCGGCCAACGATGCGAACGCGATGATGGCTTTGTTTTTCGCGTCGACCTGCAACCGAGTGTCGTAGTCGAGATTGCCCAACTCTTTTAATGTACTGACAAGAACTGCCGGATCGGTCAATTCCAAGCGATAGATTCGCATGCGGTCCATGATTTCCGGAATTGCATGCGATCTCCGTTTCGGACGATCCAGAGCTTCAATAATCTCGGCAATCGTCTGCATCTTGTCCGGAGGCGCTTGAACGAGAATCGTATTATCACGTTCGTTGGGCAGCACGCGAACTTGGACACCGCCTCCGGCTTTCTTCATGGCAGCGGCACTCTTTTTGGTGTTGTTGTTAATCTGCTGCAACACTTTAATCATCTGACTCATTTGGCCGGAGGAAACATTCACTGTTCCACCACCTGGCGTCGCAGTACTGGGAAAAGCCCGAGAAAAACTTCAAGCTTACCAACGACTTCCATCACATCACGATGCTCGAGTTCGAATTCCTTCACGATGTGGCCTTTGCCGTCTCCGTTGTCCTTCTGATTCTCAGTCAGCATTTTGTGGATTTCACGCAGATTGATGACGGCATCGATGGCTTCGACGCGGTTGATCGACGCCAACTGAGTCAACTTGCCATTCTTGCTAAGCAACGGCTTCCATTCTTCAACGGCGGTCGCTGCCAGCATCCAATCCAACTTGAACGCTACCTTGACGAATTCGTGCGACGCGCGTTTTTTCAAGTCTTCCGGTTGAACGCGCGGCACCATCGCGGGGTTCAGCTTGCTGATGTTGACGACCGTCAAAACTTCGCCGTCCAGCAACATCGTGTAACCGCGATTTAACAAATGCCGATTGATGATGTCGCGAGCTTCCTCGACGGTGTAACTGCGGCGTGTGACTAGATTCAAATAGTCTTTGGGCAATTCCTGCCAGTCCAAATTTAAGGCCGACACTTTCGCCAACCACTCAAGGACGTCGGGCCACGGATGGCCGCGCAGATTGAACGTAATCTTTCCGGCGGGATCGGGCATGACTTCCAATCCTTCAGGATTCGCTGGTGCTCGCGGCTTCGTCGGCCGCTTGATCGTCGTCGCGGGAGCGTCTTTCTTCTTCTTGTCGCCAGGCTTCGTGGCCTTCTTTTTCGCGCCAGCTTTTGGTGGAGCCGGTTTTGTGCCGGGCGGCTTCGGCTGACTAGGGGCCGTTCGACCGGACGGCGGACGCGGTACGGCCCCGGACGGAACGACGATTGTTTTGCCGTCCTTTTGAATCGTAATTTCCAAATCTTGGGCAACCAGATCGCTCGGCAAGAACAAAACTCCAATGCCCACGGTGAACAACGTCAGCCCGTTTAATCTTGTCATGTTTCTACTCTCTTGCGATCGGTGTTGAGTTGAGATGCGCGAACTCAGACAACTTGTCTATTATGTCAGACTCGGCTAGCTGCCCGCAACAGCCATTCCACGGCTTTCCTCGAATTCTGCTGAGAAGTAATTTCAAAATCAAAGTCTGGGAGGGCGAAGCTCCTGCTGAGCTTGTATTTCATGTTTTGGCTCGGTGGGAACCTCGCCCTCCCGGTTTGGAAACCACCTCTACTCTTTCGAAAGCGTTTTTGCCCAAAGCAAAAAGTCCTTCTTGTACGCGGAACGGGCGTTCTTCGTGGGCGTGAACTTTTGCAAGAGCGTCTCAAGTTGCTCGTCATCGAGCCCTTGGGCACGCCACCAATTGCTGTCAGTGAAATCGGTGTCCTTCAGATTGGTACCGACAAGGCGGGTCAGCGAAAGATTGGCACCCTTTAAGATCGCCGCTTCCAGGTTGGCATTCGTCAAATTCGCACCTGTCAGATTCGAACCGGTCAGATCGGCCATCAGCAAATGCGCCTCGGTCAGATCGGTCAGAATCAAATCAACGTCGTGCGCCGTCACCTGTTCGAGCGAAGCAGCAACCATCAGGGCTTCGCGCAAATTCGCTCCATTCATTTTCGCCTTGAGGAACGTCGATTCCGTGAGGTTCGCCTTGGACAGATCGGCCTTGGACAAGTCCGACAATTCAAAAGACGTACGGAATAACTTGGCCTGCCGGAAGGATGCCTGCGTCAAATCGCTTTCCCGCAAGTTTGCCAATTGAATATCGACATCCGCCAAATCGGCGCCGGCGAGCTTCAGCTTTTCCAGACGGGCGCTTTTCCACTCGGTGTTCCCCGCCTTGATGAGTTCCAGAAACGCGTGCGTCCGCTCGTCGGAACTCGATCGTTCATGGCACAACAACCAAAACAAGCGTTCGGCCGAGTCCTCTTTTCGGGATTCGTTGATTTCTAGCATCAGCCGAACATTACTCGTCAACAGAACACCCAACGCGACAAACAAGGCCGCCAGGCACACCCACGCGATGCGATCGCGGCGCGAATGCGCATCGCACCGCCGTTCCAATGCGTCCAGCCGGGTCGTTACACTGGAATCATCTGACGCCATGACAATCACTTCGAATCGAAAACAAAACAAGAACGCTATGCAGGCCGACACGAATAGCAATCGTACGAAAGCAGGCACCCGAAAGCGACGGCTCGCATTTCGATTGCTGGCCGTATTGCTAGGAATGATGCCGTTCGTACTGCTCGAAACAGGTTTGCGGCTGGCCGACGTCGCCAAGCCAACGCGGATCGACGACACA
>CAUZVF010000427.1:0-5703 GCA_963582955.1 Planctomycetota bacterium | reverse complement strand
TTCGAATTGCCCGGCACCGATGGCAAGACCTACAAATTATCTCAATTCAAAGATAAGAAGGTCGTTGTCATTGCCTGGTATCCCAAAGCGTTAACCGGAGGCTGAACCCGCGAATGCAAGTCGCTCCGTGAGAGCGGCAAAGAACTGAAAAAGTTTAATGTTGCCTATTTCGGCGCAAGCTGCGACGAACCGGACTACCAGAAGAAGTTCGCCAAAAAATTGGAATTGACCAAAGATGACTACCCCTTGCTGAGTGACCCGTCGAAGAAAGTCGCCAAAGCGTACGGCGTCGTCCACGCCGGTCGAGGTGTTCCCGAACGCTGGACGTTCTACATCGGCAAGGACGGCAAGATTCTCCACATCGACAAGAAAGTCAAAGCGGGCTCGCACGGCAAGGACATCGCCAAGAAGCTGAAAGAACTCAAGGTCGAGATGGCGAAGAAGAAGTAGCTCGACATTCTGAGCCAACCGTCGAAACAGCCCGGCTGCCCATCAGCGCCGGGCTTTTTTCATCGAATTACAGATCTCACGTTCACTGTCGACCTCATCCTTCGCCGCGACGCGGTGCCAGCATGTAGCCGTGGGCGTCAGCCCATGGTGCCGGATTCCGTCAAAACAAAACAGCCACGAAGTGGCGACAGCACAATTCAGGACAAATCATGGGCACATATACCAAGCTGACGTACCACATTGTGTTTAGCACGAAATATCGCAGAAAATCGATTGTTGAGGAATTGCAAGAACGACTCTACGAATACATCGGAGGGATTATTCGCGGAAAGAACGGACATCTGATCGAGATCGGTGGAATTGAGGATCACATCCATCTGTTAGCGAATCTTTCTCCAGCGAATGCGCTATCTGATTCGCTTCGTGACATTAAGGCAAGCGCGTCGAAATGGGTCAATGAATTACCGGGATCGTTCAATCGATTTGAATGGCAAAAGGGCTATGGAGCTTTCACTGTCAGCTACTCACAAATTGAATCGGTGCGGCGATACATACAGAATCAGCGTGAACATCATCAGACAAAATCGTTCGAAGAGGAATACATCGAGTTCTTGAAACGACACCACATTGAATTCGATCGGCAATATTTGTTCGAGCAGGAGTACCACGGGTGATTGCTATCGCCGCGGCGCGGCTAACACATCGACCGTAAATCCAGTATCCATGGGCTGACGCCCACGGCTACATTCTGCCGCCCCTTCGGGACTGAATGCACGGAGACAAATTCTGAATCAGGTACGACGTCATCAATCCATACAGATGCCGTGTTGTATTCTTGCCTTCGCGGATGGCATGCGTCCGGTTCGGGTACGCCATCATCGTGAATTGCTTGTTGTGCTGAATCAACTTGTTGATTAACAACTCTGTCGTTTGGTAATGACAATTGTCGTCGCCCGTGCCGTGGATCAGAAGCAGGTTCCCCTTCAATTGATGGGCGAAATTCATGGCCGAACCATCGCGGTAACCGGCGACGTTATCGCTTGGCAGGCCCATGTACCGTTCCTGATAGATCGTGTCGTAATATCGTTGATTCGGAACAGGAGCAATCGAGATTGCCGTGTGATACAGTTCGGGGAATTTGAAGATTGCGTGCAAGCTGGATGATCCGCCGCCGCTCCAGCCCCAAATACCAACTCGTTTGGGATCAATGTACGTCCGCTGTTTCAAAACCGCGCGGACGGCCGCCGCCTGATCTTGCGGGCCGACAATTCCAATCTGGCGATACACGCTCTTTCGCCATTCGCGACTGCGTGGCGCGGGAGTTCCCCGGTTGTCGAAGCTCATGATGACATATCCGCGCTGAGCCAGCATGGTATGCCACAGATACCGGCTGCTACCCCATCGGTCGAGTACGGTTTGTCCGGCCGGTTCGCCATAGACGTAAACCAACAGTGGATATTTCTTCCGCGGATCAAAGTCCGGCGGCTTCATGCACCAGCCATCCAAACCCACACCGTCGCCAATATCCACGCGAAAGAACTCAACCGGCTGCCGTTTCAGTGCCGTGACCCGTTTCCGCAATGCCGCGTTGCTGGCGAGTGTTTGCAATTTCTTATGGTCAGGCAGGCTGACCAATTCCGTCTTGCCCGGTTCATCGAACGACGACCACGAGTGAATCGCCCGGCTGCCATCGGGCGAGATCGAATACGAGTGTGTTCCGGCGATCTCGGTCGGAGTGATTCGCCGCAGGCCGGTTCCGTCCAGTTGAATGCAATACAGATACCGCTGTGTCGGGTTGTCGGGCGAGGCGATGAAGTACGCGCACTTCTTCTTCTGATCAACGTGCAGCAGTTTAATGACGTCGTACTCGCCCGGGGTTACCAGATCGAATTGTTTGCCGTTGCGGGACGCAAGATACAGATGCCGCCATCCGTCGCGTTCGCTGATCCAAGTGAATTGCGTTTTGTTCGAGAACCATTTCATTTCATCATGAATGTTGACCCATGCGTCGTCCTTTTCACTCAGAATCGTCTGAACAGCAGGTTTTTTGATGTTGGCCAGCATGACTCGGTTCGTGTTTTGCAGACGATTCAACTGCTGTAAAATCAACTCGTAAGAGTTTCCCGCCCACTCCATCCGTGCAACATAGTGATCACGTTCGTCACCACGCGGACGAACCCAAGTTGTGGATCGATGCTCAACATCCACCACACCAACGCGGCAAATCGGATTCTGTTGGCCGGTCTTGGGATAAGCGAATTCAATCGTGCGAGGATAGAACCCACTGGTGTTGTTGATCATTGTGAACTTGCGAACGCCCTGGGTGTTGATTTGCCAGAACGCAATCCGCTTGCCATCGGGACTCCATCGAAACCCATCCCGCAATTGCAGTTCTTCCTCGTAAACCCAGTCGAAGGTGCCGTTGATGATGTCGGGATTCTCGGTCGTCGTCAGGGCCGTGATCTGACCACTGAGTAGGTCTTCGACATAGATGTTTCGTTCCCGCACATACGCAACTCGGTCGCCGGTCGGAGCAATCTTGGCAAACATCAACGTCGAGGACTTGGCGTCTCCGCCCAGCTTTTTCAGTTCATGGCTGGTTCGGTCCAGAACCCAATAGTCGCCCCGAGTTTTCCGCCGCCAGACTCGCTTCGAGTTCGTGTAGATCAGGACTAGCGACTGGTTCTCCGAAAACGCATAATTCTCGACCGTCAACGCCGTCGCCGCTCCCGACGGAACCAAATGTGCCGCCGAGACCAACACCGTCCGCTTCCCAGCCTTGGAATCGTACAGCACGATGTCGTTGCCCACGGCGGCCTTCGACTTTTCGAGCTTTGTGTAACTGTCCCCATCGAGCCACCGAGCCGAAAACCGCTTCGACTTAAACTCGCTGCTGGCAAATATCCGATCGAGCGTCAGCAGCGAAGAATCAGGCTTTTCGGCGGCGTAAGAACACCGTTCAACAACCGCCGAGAATAGCAGGATGATGGTACACAACGAAAAACGCATGATTTGTCCTTCAGTAAGAACAGACCGGTTGACCTCAGTCATCGACGTGAGAACGCTTGTTTCGAACCCCATCAATTACGATAGCCGAGCAATGGGACGGTTGGCTACGGCGAATACAATGCGGAGCGAATCGAAGAACACGCCAATTTGATTAGCTACCCAGCTTCGACAACGGAATTCGCAGAAAAAACAGCCCCGGACCACCATCCTGTTTCGGCTCGATGTCGTAAAAGACGACACCAATTGTGTCGGCATCGAGCTGCACAGTGCGCGGGCAAGCTCGGCCGATGATGGGGCGGTCGGGGTTGTAGAACTCGAACACGTCATCCCACGTGACGCCGTCGTCGCGGGAAATGACGTAGCGGATTCGCTCGCCACCAGTTCCCGGGCCGAGGATCTCCGACGCGAGCAGCCAGCCATTCGACAGACAGACCATTTCGTGACGCCAGCCTTGTTCCTTCAAATTGGGGAACTGTTCGATTGCCGTCCAGGTTTTGCCTTCGTCGATTGATCGTAAACCCGCGCCGCTGATGAAAGTTCCTTTGGGAGTGCGGACGATTGGGATCAGACCGTGCACGCGTCCATCACCAAACGGTTTGCTAGATTCTGTCTTCGGGTCGAATAGGAATGTGCGATCCCAAAGCGAAACCAGCCATTGATTCTCGCTGAGTTCCACGATCGGATGACGAATCACCGTCTTGACCTTGGGATCGCGCGGGAACGGCTTCGGTTCGCTCCAGGATTGACCTTCGTCGTCCGACAGCGAATACAACACCGACCGCGGTTCCTTTTGGTTCGTGTCGGTGCTCCACCGATTCCAGGCGTGCAAGATTTGGCCATTCCGCAGCGTCGTCAGCGAGCCTGGATAGTACGTTTTCTTGATCGTGTGAGGAAACGGTATCGGCGAGCTCCAAGTCATTCCACCGTCGGTTGAACGCGTGACGCGCAAGTCGATGTGATTAACGCGACCATAGGCGACGACAATCGTGCCACTCTTGCAGACGCACGCCGCCGGATGAATGTGGCCGTTGATCGGCTTCGCAATGCGGATGGGAACCAATTTGCCAGATTGTTCGGACAGTTTCGCAAGATACGTCTTTTCCCGCTCTTCAACGTAATCTCGATAGCCGGCCGGGTCGATGAACGGGTTCGAATTCTTTTTAGACTTCAATCGATCATACTTTGCCAGCATTCCGTAATACGCACCGTGTGCTCCCAGAAACACGTCACACTTGGTTGCCTTCAGCACTTGGAATGTGGTCGCGAAGTCAACGGCGATTTCAGGATAGTCTTTGTTGTTGACGAGTTGGAAACCCGGGTTGACGTTAGGACTGCCGACAACAACGACGTCGAAGTTCTTGCCACCGTCGGCAATGCGGCAAGTCCAAGTCGTGCACCCGCGCGTGTGCCCGGGAGTTCGACGAGCGATCAACGTCACGCCTCCAAGTTCGATTTTCTCACCGTCATTCAGGATGTGGTCGACCGCGCAAGGTTGCCAACGGCTGTCAGTATAGAGGTATTGCCCCTTGCCCCCCGAGGCAATCACGTCGTCGTCCCCCTTCATGGCGTAGACTTCGGCGCCGGTGAGTTCTTTCGCCAGAGCGTGCCCGGCAACGTGATCGGAATGCGCGTGGCTGGCCAGCAACACTTTGACGTCGCTCATCTTGAAGCCCAGCGATTCGACCGACGCGCGGATCAGCGGGACCGTCGCCTCAAAACCGCTATTGAGCAAGAAGTGTCCTTTCGGAGTCGTGATCAAATAGCTTGAGATGTTCTTCGAACCGACATAATAGACGTTGCCAATCACGCGATGAGCGGGAAAGGCGGTATCGGGCGTTTGCCCAACGACAGCGATCGCTAAGGCGAGAGATTGCATTGTTGAACACAGCATGTTGAAGTCTCCTCGGACCACATTGAGTTTCTTGTGAGTTGTGGCGGTAGGGCAAGAATATGAGGTGGCAAGAATATGGCTGTCAGGCTCTCATTTTTCGTGTCGATCGTCCATCTGTTTTGATGACGATGTTCGCGTGGCCCGTTGATCATGATGTCGGCGACAACGCTTTGTCAAACATGTTGAAGCGCGACGCTGATAGCGACTCGTGTTTGCGAATCGAGTACAATTGGATTCAATAGTCCTAATGGAGACATTCAATTGACCGTACTCGAACAGGCGGAAAGTCTTCTCTAGCTAGAAAACGTCGTTACATTTGCTTGAATCGAAAACTGTCCATTATCGGTGAGAGA
>CAUZVF010000426.1:0-5720 GCA_963582955.1 Planctomycetota bacterium | reverse complement strand
AGGAATTCAGCAATAGCCGAAATCAAGAAATCAGGTCTCGGGTTGCCGTCAATTTTTCCGGCTGGAAGGAAAACGAACGGAAATTCGAAGACGAATTCGAAAAGATCATCCAGATTCTTTCACTCAATTCGGTGGACGACAAGTCCGACGGAACCGAGGCCAAGACGAATACTGGCTCGCACGCACCGACCGTCTCGAAGTTGGCGGATTCATCGCTACAATCGACAACCGCATCCGAGTTACTCGCCAATACCGACGACCTCGAATCCGCTGGAGTCGGCAATTCACCGCCCGGTCACATCGCGTCCAAATCGGTTGACGCCGCCGCGATCAAAGATAAACAGCCCGTGGATTCGCTGGGAATCGTCGAAGAATTCGACCACGAAACGGACGGCAGTGGTGCTGAAGAGTCAAATCGCGACACCGAGGCCGACGTTGCATCAATGTTGGAAGATCCGCTTTCCAGGCTTGGTGAATTGGCCGGGACGGGCGACGAATTGCGATCCGGTTTTTCGCGTCTGATTTCCAACGATGGCGGAAACAGCCTTTGGTACAACTATAAGGGCAAGAAAGTCCTGAATCATCACCTGCGGCAGCGCAATCTCGACGCAACAATGATGTGGGAAACGCCCGCACTACCACCGCCGGAAGACCGATTTGGCAGCTTTACATACTTTGTGGTCTCCGGTTCGTTTGGGGCTCACGAAGGCGTTCAGACAAACGGGTTTCAATTCTTGGTCGGTGGCGTCGAGCGATTGACGTTCGACGTTGCCCGCGAAGAAAAGAGTTGGTGTACCGACGACAAAAGCATCGTGCTGATGTACTCGCCGCGGTGGATGTCAAAACACGATACTGCGGGATTCTTTTACATTGCGGTTGCTAACGAGCAACTGCCACTCGACGGGCCAATGCAATTTGGGGTCCGGTCGAAGGGAAGTGGTTCGAGCCGCTGGTTTGGGTTGTTTCCGTCAACCGACCCCGTTCGGCTGCAGGCTGAAGACACGCCGGCATCGAACCGGTAGCCGTGATGATTCAGGTGAGCGGTGGACGTCAGCCGAATGGCGCTCACTTTACGTGTGTAGAACCGTTGTCCCAACTGTTTTCTGTACGTGGAGGAAGCAATTGATGACAATTGTTCTACAAAGTGAGTGCCATTGGGCGACCCATTGGTCCGACAACCGGTTATTCCATGATGGTGTCGTTGTACCAGTTGCCGACGTCCGTGACCTGTTCGAGCGCCTCTCCAGTGAACATATCAATGTCGACGGGCGCGGCCCAATCGGCAAGCCGCTCCAAATCAAGTGTGCGAAAAGCACGTTCTTTGCTGAGCGACGGTGTCAGCAGCCGGCAAATCTCTGAATCGATGCCGGGACAGAGTTCGCTCAACGATGGGCTGGTCCATGTTCGGTGGCGGCGGCGCAATTCCTTGACGTCGTTTTCTGTAAACAACGATTTTCCCGTCAACATTTTGTACGCCGTACAGCCCAATGCGTAATAATCGGCTTCCTTGCCGACGGCATTTCCCGCCAACTGTTCGGGCGGCATGTAGCGCGGCGTTCCGACAATCGGGTCAACTCGCGAGGCGTTCAGGTCATCGATCGGCTTTGCCAAGCCAAAATCCATCAGTTTAACCGTACCGTCGCTATTGATCATAATGTTGCTGGGTTTGATGTCTCGATGCACGACATCCGTCGAATGAGCATAAGCGATGGCTTGAATGACCTGTCCGATGATCTTGCGGAACTCGGTTTCCGGCAGCGGTCCGAAGTTGCGCAGGATCGTCTCGACGGAGATGCCGTCGCAATACTCCAACACAATAAAATAGGTGTTGAACGCACGGAATCGTCCGTACATTTTGACGATGTTCGGATGCTCGAACGATTTGATAATGTCAGCTTCGCGCTTAAACAGGTTGAGAGCCGCCCGGTCGTAGACCAGCCGGTGGCTCATCATCTTCAATGCGACTTGGCGGCCGGTTGCCACTTCGTTGGCCTCATACACAATGGCCATTCCGCCTTGCCCCAGGCGTTGCTTGATTTTGTATCCGTCAAATTCCTTGCCGGCCAAAACGTCTCGCGTTCTTCCGCCCAACCGTGTCGACACGATCTGAGTCAACACTTTGCTGATCGACGGAAACTGTTCCGCCAGTTCATGAAACGATTCCGCGGGAAGGACCAGGCACTTGACGGTTTGGTCGGCCATGACATCGGCACTTCGCAGTTCGTCGCTAAGAAGAGCCATCTCGCCCATAACTTCACCGGGTCCGCTACGTGCGATGTAGTGGCGTTTTCCGTCGCCTTCTCGCGTACTGACTTCAACAACGCCTTTACAAATCAGCATCAACGACGTCGCCGTTTCGCCTTGCTGCATTAGGAACTCGCCATCCTGAAAAGTCCGTTCGTGCATTTTAGATCTGAGGACGTCGACGACGTCCTTTGGCAACGGCGCGAAGGTATCGTGATTCAACAAATAAAACGAATAGTCAAAGTCCGTTGACTGAACCGCGTCGCTCTTCGCGAAGTCCGAGATGTTGGTTGTTGTCGGCGCTTCGCTGTCCGACACATCGGTTGTCAAGTCAGCGCACAGCGGATTCGATTTGTCTGTGATCGTCTTGTCATTTGGGGAGTTCAGCTTTTCCTTGAGGTCGGGAAATCGGCTGACGTAATCGGCAATCCGCGGCCGCGAATAGAAATCCGCCGACTTCGACAACAACTCGAACTCTTGCACGATCAGTTCGAGTTTCAGATCGGGATCCGCGGCAATCGTGGGGAACTTTTTGAAGTACCGTTCCACGGGGATCAGACTATCGGTCCGCCAACGGTAGAACTGATCCGTAATCAAAACATCCGCGAGTTCCCGCGTTGTCGGTTGCGGATGTTGCGACAGAAATTCATCGACGCTGGGAAGGAATACGCTCTTTTCCCACAACGCGCTGAACTTGGCGGCCAATAGGCTGCCTTCAGGCGGACGGTTTTGCGTGACTTCAGGGGCCATTATCTGCCGCTGGATCGAATCGGGACGAGGTATTCACCTGTGTTTCAATTATGGGCCACTCGAACCGAACTATCAACGGCAATCAGATTCTTGCACCCGCAGACTCGCAGTTAACTTTGAACAGTTTGACCCGGGGAAGCTCACGCTTCTTTCTATTCTGAGTGTTGGGCAAGCGTTGTTTGCACCCGGCAATCCAACACAGTTCCAATCAATGTTTTGAAGTGTGCTTGACGTAGGAATCTCGGCTTGTTCTTACAACAAAGTGCCACTCCTGGATTGGCACTCATCGGGTCATCGGGAATCCATCCACGTGGGCACGTTTTGAATGGTATCGTTGGAATTGGCTTCGCTTGCGCTTCAGGCTTCAATGGACACACTGTCTCACACGTTCCCGTACCATCCGCAACGCGGCCGGAAGAGACTGATGTGACTAGGCGATGCTGTTGTATTATACTCCGTGCAGTCAAATTTTGAGGATCGCAAAGTAGAGATGGCGGAGCAAAGCCGCAATTCGTGACCGGAATGGGTATACTCCTCGTGGTCGAGGGTGTCACATTGTGCCTCGTGGGGTAAAGAGGTGCCGAATGTGTCAACGTCCAACGCGGACGATATAGGCTGCAATTCTGGATGTGCGGCGTCCGTCGGCAATTGGCTTGAAGATTAGCGAGAAAATCTCGACGGACGATCACACTCGGTCCTTTGGACGCGCGGCAGGGCCGAGTGGAAGAATGAGTCACGGGACAGCGTGAGGCAATCAGTGGGCATTGAACTTCAAGACTTCTCCTGGAAGAGGATGATTGAAGCCGTGGAAGCTGTTCGTGAACGAGCGTGCCGAGCCGCCGCCGCGTTGCAACGGGCGGGGATTCCGTACGCGATTGCCGGAGGCAACGCCGTCGCCGCGTGGGTCGCGCGGGTCGATCGAGCGGCTGTACGAAACACTCAGGATGTCGACATCCTTGTCCGGCGTTCCGACTTCCCGGCTGTTAAGCTGGCGCTGGAAGCGGTCGGCTTCGAGTATCACAACCTGGATGTCGATTGTTTCATTGACGGCCCGAACGGCAGCCCGCGAGACGCCGTGCATTTGCTATACGCCGGCGAAAAGGTACGTCCGACCTACTCGGCACCCTCAGCCAAAGTCACCGAATCCGTTCAGGCCGAGGATTACCAGGTTCTCTCTCTGGAAGCGCTGGTCGGAATGAAATTGAATTCGTTTCGGCGCAAGGATCAGGTCCATCTGCTTGATCTGCTGGAGCTGGGCTTAATCGACGATTCGTGGCTGCCTCGCTTGTTGCCCGAACATGCCGAACGACTGCAACAGTTGATTGACGATCCGGATGGCTGAGGCCCACCGCGGCATGCACGTCGGCCAGCGTCAGTCGCGGAAACACACCGCCAGAGCCCGTCATCGGACGAAGAACGGCAACCGCTCTTGGATCAAAGGATCTTACAGAAAACCGTGGTTTCGGTTGTTGTCGATGGCACTCAACAACACGAGTGCATGTGGACGACGATCGCCGCCGCCCGCCCGCACATCGCAGTATTGATTACCACCGTTTGCCCCCAACGGTCAACTCAATTCACAACAATGAATAACGAGCAACGGACGACAATCTGTTTACTCTCGACCGATGGCGGCAAATCGTTGGAGCTATCCGGCAAGATACCGAACGACAGCCGGCGAGGAACACAATCACATACGGCTCGCAAGTGACAACCGACTTGTTATTATGAGTATCCTGTTTGTGGTTGACGGATTCTGGGTCGTGTGGAGAATCACATGCTGTCGATATTGGAGCCGATTCGTACCACCCGCACTTTATCGGCGGGACTTACTCGACGAGACCTGCTTCGTGTCGGGGCTCTAACTCTCGGAGGGCTGACGCTGGGCGATCTGCAACGCCTGCGAGCGGAATCTCCGTTTCCCGGCGGTCGGCAGAAATCCGCGATTCTGATTCATCTCAGTGGAGGTCCTTCGCATCTGGACATGTTCGACATGAAACCAGATGCACCCGCCGAGTATCGCGGTGAGTTTCAGCCAATCCGAACCTGCGTTCCGGGGATGGAAATCTGCGAACTGATGCCCCAGCAGGCAAAGATTGCCGACCGATTCACGATTCTTCGCGGCGTGCAGTTCGCGCACCTTCATTCGGCCCACGAGTTTTACAGCGGCTATCCTTGGCAGGAATCGCCACGGGCCTCAGTGCCTGGAGAAGCCCGGCGTCCGGCGCTCGGAGCCGTTGTGAGCCGACTGCGAAACAAGTCGGCAATACCACCGTATGTCAGCCTGCACAATCAGGTGCAGTCAGAGCGGGCATACTACCTCGGTCCGGAGTACGAACCATTTCGCGTGGGCGGTGATAGCTCAAGAGAGTCTCTGGAAAACATGCGTCGGCCCGCCGACGTGGGTGTCGTGCGTCTCAAGAACCGGTCACGGTTGCTCCAGGACTTGGATGACTTCCGGAGAAATCTGGATTTGCATCATTCGTTCAAAGCAGTGGATGCCTTCCAGGCCCGCGCACTTGAGATTGTTGCCTCCGGCCGTGTTCGCGATGCGTTCGATGTCGACCAGGAACCGGCAAAAGTTCGCGCTCGCTACGGTGAAAAACCGTTTCCCGTCCGACGGCAGGTCTGCGACATGGCGGACTACTATCAGCGCCAGCATCCGGGCCGAGCGATGCTTCAGGCTCGGCGGCTGATCGAAGCCGGCGTGTCCGTCGTGACGTATG
>CAUZVF010000425.1:0-5722 GCA_963582955.1 Planctomycetota bacterium | reverse complement strand
CGATCACCAAGAAGTTGCCCGTAAACAATGGCAGTCAAAACACCGACTAAGACGACGGCACACGCTGACACGCACAACCCCGTGATGAATGTGACGCGGTTCGATCATGTGTCTTCGTGGATGATCGCTGCCGTGCTGGCGTTGGGCGCGGCCGTCGTTTGGTTAACCGTCGTCTGGGCGACCAACCGTTTGCCGGCTCCGAAATCGGCCGTTCCGGTCGAAATGATCAACCTGTCAGGTGGCGCAGAAGACGGCTCGCCCGATGAAACGCTACAGTTGGAGTCTCCCGAGGAGGAAACTGAAGATCCCACGATCGCCGAAACCGAGTCCGAGGAAACCGAAATCCAAGAGGTGCTTGAAACGGTCGTCGAACTCGCCGATCAGGCGACCGACCAAGCCGAACAGCAATTCGAAACCGATGCATCCAACGCC
Source organism: Planctomycetota bacterium (assembly GCA_963582955.1). Classification (GTDB taxonomy): domain Bacteria; phylum Planctomycetota; class Planctomycetia; order Planctomycetales; family Planctomycetaceae; genus CAUZVF01. The sequence goes on along the minus strand of CAUZVF010000425.1, from coordinate 5,290 downwards.
GGTAAGCCGGGCAGTGCCAGCGGAACCGGCAAGCGTGCGTTGGGGCTGGGCCCCGGTGAAGGCGGCATTCCGCGCGAACAACGCTGGTTTATCCGATTCGCCGACGGCGGTTCTTTGGATGCGTATGCGAAGCAATTAGCATTCTTCGGCATCGAACTCGGGGCGCTGCGTCTGAGTGGAAAACTCGATTACATCTCGGACGTCGCCGCCAAGAAGCCGAAAGTTCGCTCGGCGACGTCGGGCAAGGGTGAAAATCGGCTTTATATGACTTGGCGAGGCGGAAATCGCCGGACCAGTGATATTAAGTTATTCGAACGTGCGGGCAGCTATGTGGGCCAGGCGCTTATTCTGCATTTTTATCCGCCCAAAACCGAAGCGCTCTTAGCCCATTCTGAACATGCTTACAAGAATCGCGACGCTCAGGAAATCCGACGGACGTATTTCACCGTGCGTCCCGGCGGTGATGGTTATCTGTTTGTTGTCACGAAGCAGACATACTTTTAGGAGCAGTTTTAATACGATGTTTCGGAAGGACGAAGCTCCTGTTGAGCCTGTGCGTCTCGGTTTTGAATTCATTCCTAGTGCATTGTCAAACCTCAAAAGTGGGGAAGCATCCTGCTTGGCAAGAACATTGACTCGTAATAACCGCAAGCTGGAAGCTTACGCCACATTTCTCGGCCCTAAATTACAAAGTTGACAAGGCACTAGTCATTGCGGAACGATGTAATCTCACAAACCTTTACTCCTTGACGGTTTCTCGATTGGCATCCCATGGACTATTCAAACATTCTCGACTTTTGCGGAGTTGCCATTTATACGGCGATGGCCGTGGTGGCTGTCTACGGAGTTTTTTGCGTGATCATGCTTGTCCGGCGTGTCGGACAAAAACGATTTGCCAACGAGACCGACGCTGAACAGTTTCTCTCTGAGGTCCGCAGCCAAGTCACGCAGAAAAACTTCGACGCCGTGACGGAGCTGTGTGATTCGCCGTCGTACTGGAGTAAAGCTGTTCCGCAACTGATCATCGTCGCTATCAGCAACCGTCAGCGCACCGCGACGAAGCTGCGGCGGTTCATTGCCGAGAAATTTGAACGGGACGTGTTGGCTGATCTCGAATTCCGGTTGTCTTGGATCAACACGATCGTCAAGTGTGCCCCCATGTTGGGACTACTGGGCACGGTGCTCGGAATGATTCTGGCATTCGAAGTGATTTCACAGGGCTCCGAAGCGGGTATTGATGCGAATTTGATGGCCGACAAGATCGGAATTGCACTGGGGACGACGGCGATCGGGCTGACAATTGCCATCCCGTTGGTCATGGCTGGTGCGTCGATCAACGTTCGGATCGGAAAACTGCAAGACGCCGTTCAACAAGACATTGGCCTATTCCTTGACGATTTGGAAGCCACCGTCAGCGACGCGGGAGGCCGGTGACCGTGGCCGGACGCAAGTCACTTTTTCCTGATTCGGGCACATCCGGCTCGCGCCGCGACCGCAGCGGGCAAGATGACGAACTCGATTTGACACCGATGATCGACGTGACGTTCTTGTTGTTGATCTTTTTCATGATCACGTCGACCATGCAGGGAACTCCCGATCTCGACGTGCCCGCGGCCAAGTACGGAGTCGGCATCCCGACAAGCGGCACGATCATTATCACAATCCGTGCCGGTGCGGACGAAGGTGACCGTGCCACAATTCTGTTGGGCGACGGAAAGGGACCCGAAGGATCGATCGACGACGTACGTGATTATGTCGAAAAGCAAATCAAGGAGAATAAAACCGATGTCATCGTCAAAGCCGACCGGAATGTCAAACACGGTCTGGTGCAGCAGGTACTGAAGGCGGTGGCCGAAGTTGCCAAGGATGTTGAGGGATTGAAGTATTCGTTCGGTGTTCGGGATGAGAGTTCTTGACCCCACGGCGAGTCCACTCGCGGTGCGGTTTGTATTCAATCGAGGTTGTGAATGCCAATTCGTTTTCGTTGTGAAAGCTGCCAGCAAATAAGCAGCATTTCGACACGGATGGCCGGCTTGCAAGTCGGCTGCCCAACATGCGGCGTCGAAATCATCGTGCCGGACACGGACGGTCTCGCGCGGCTTGCACGGCAAGAGGAAGCCGCGGTCGAATTTGCTGAAGCTCCCGCCGAGGACGATGAAAATCGTGGCGCCGGCAGCGAACAGGATTTCACACCGGCCGACGTGACGACAGCGGACGCGGAACGTCCCGTCAAGGTTCGGGCTGAAATTACCGTCCGTGGCGGCATCGAACTCGAACAACAGACGACCATCGCCACGATTGACGGCGACGAAGAAGAAGACGAGGGCGAGTTTTCGTTGTGGCGTTCAGAAGCCGATTTCGGTGATCTCGACATGACGCCCATGATCGACGTCACGTTCTTGCTGCTCATTTTCTTTATGATCACGGCGTCGTTCAGCTTGCAGAAGACGCTGCAAATCCCGAAGCCCAGCCTCGACGAAAAAGGGGCACAGCAGCAACAAACTCTTGACGATTTCGAAGCTAACTCGGTGATCGTGCAGATCGACGGACGCAACGACATCAAAATTGATTACGAGCCGTTGCACGACGTTTCGGACTTGGTGGATACGTTGTACGACAAGAAGCGGTCGGAACAGAAAAACGAAATTCTGATCGAAGCACATGCTGACTCGTGGCAGGAAACCGTCGTCATCGTCATCGATGCCGCGAATGAGGTTGGTATGGAGAAGATTCGGCTGGCAGAATTAAGTTCTGAATGACTAAACAAGAGATGAAGGCATGCCGTCAATCGAAATCAAGAACATGAACGGCGACGTCGAGTGGCGGGAGCTGTCAAAGTCGCATCCGCTCGCGTTTGGCCGTCACCGTTCCAGCGACATTCGTATTGATGAACGTGGCGTCGCGGCCATGCATTGCCGGATTAGTTGGAATAAGACGGCGTACGAAGTTACCGCGGCCGGCACGGATGGTGTTGACGTCAACGGGACACTGGTCCGGCACTGGTTGTTGTCGGTGGGCGACATCATCCGGATCGGCAGTTGCGATATCGTTTTTCACAAAGAGAATGGCACAAAGCAGCAAACCAAAGACGTCGCGACGGAAGACAAGGAATCCCCAAAGTCCGCTGACAAATCGACGTTCGGTTTGAGACCAATCACGGAAGATGAAATACCGGCCTTCATGGTGCCCTCCGCCGGCAAGGTGAAAGAGACAGCCTCCGCAGCAGACTCGAAGACAAAAAAGAAAACAAAAAAACAAAAACAGGGCGAGAAGGAAGACGTCGAGGAATTTGACGATTCCACCGCCCAAGAAGAGGTTGAGAAGTATCTGGAAGGTGTCGAGGACTATCTGGAAGATGAGCCCGACGAGATTGTTGAGGACTTTGGCAATGCAGAAAGTGACCGTTGGCAGTCCAGCTCGGCAAGGGATCAACAAAAACAAGAGGAGGCCCAACCGAAAGCCGAATCGCCGCTCGAGCGAATGAAGTCGAAATTGAAAGCGCCGCCGCGACGGCCGGGCGAGCAAGATATTGTGCGCTCGCCGCTCGTCCTGATACTCGGTGGCGGTGCGGTTGTCCTATTGTTGTTGGCGGGCATATTTTGGTTCATCATCGGACGGGAAACCGTCCAACGCCAATTTGACCGTGCCAAGAATCTGCGGGAAGAAGGCAATTACACGCAGGCAATCAGCGCGTTTGAAAAGTTCATCGCAACGAATTCTAAGCATGCCTCTAGCGACGAGGCCCGTATCCAATTGGCGGAAACCCGGATCGCGAAAGAGATCTCTGGGTCGCGGCCGAGTTGGTCGAAAGGCATGGAGGCATTGGACGCGGCACGTGACAAGATCCGCGATCTTGACGGTTTTAGCGATTGGAAACCATCGCTCTGTACGTTCTCCAAGAAGATCGCGACGGGAGCGGCGAAGGCGGCTGGGAGTCGGAAGCTGCGTGATTTGCTGAAAGTATCTGATTCCGCGCGCGCCATGCTGGAACGGTACAGCCCGACTGAGGAACCTCCCAAGGAAGCGTTGGCGAACATTGCCAACGAGCGGCGAATTGCCGAGGCGATCATTCTGAAACAAGAGACTTTCGACAATGCCATCGCCTCCATCGACACGGCCATCGAGGACCAGAAACCGATGGACGCCCTGGTCGCTCGCCGGCAGTTGATCACGCGATATCCCGACTTTGAATCCCATTCCGGAGTGCAAGACGCATTGCGGCGGACGCTGGAAGCCGAACAACAACTCGTCAAAATCGAACAACTTAATCGTGAGGCGATTCATGAAGATCATCCGTCTGAGTTCCCCAAGCCGCTGACGTTGGCGCGGCATGCGCGATCACGCACCGACGAAGCCTCGCGGAATCGTACCGTCGTGGCCGTTGCGGCGGATTGTTGCTTCGGAATCGATACGGTCACCGGTAGTCTCCTCTGGCGCCGCGTGATTGGATTGGACACGCCGTTTCTGCCCATCGAAGCCAAGGCCTCGGTGCGTGGCCGAATCATGTTCGACAGCAATCGCAAGGAACTTGTCTGCGTCGATGCGAAAACGGGCGGTCTGCTTTGGCGGCAACCATTGGAAGAAGAAGTATCCGGCGCGCCGGTCATCGACGAAAACCAGTTGTTCCTGCCAACTCGCGGCGGGCATGTTTATGCAATCGATGTCGAAACCGGCCGCATTGCGACTCGGCTGACGCTTTCGCAAGAACTGTTTGCTCCGCCGGCATTGTTTGCTCGCTCAAAACAAATGGTGATCGTCGGACATGAGCAGTTGTTGTACACGATATCGACACTTCCGCTTGAGTGTGTTTCCGTATCCTATCTTGGACATGGTCCCGGAGCCATCGATGCGCCGCCCGTCGCGATGGGCTCGCTATTGCTGATTGCCGAAAACGACCGCGTGAAAAGCTGCCGGCTGCGGGTTCTGGAATTTCAGGGCGACAAACGCCGGTTGACGCAAATTACCGAGGAACGCGTGAACGGACAGGTCCGGGATGCTCCGTTCTTGCGTGGAAAGCAATTGTTCGTCCCGGCGAGTCCGGAACGGATCTACGCATACACGGTTTCGGACGACGACAAACAGCGAACGCTGACCTATGTTGACGAATTCCAGGAACCCACGGGAACACCCGGGCCGCTGCATTTGTTGGGAGGTTCTGACGGGCAGTTGTGGCTGGCGGGCAGTTTGCTCCACAAGCTGCGAATGACGACCGAGAGCCTGAAACTGGAACCATACCGGATCGCGATCGGCATGAGTTCTCAGGCCTTGCAATCGTCAGGTGATACCCTGT
>CAUZVF010000424.1:0-5724 GCA_963582955.1 Planctomycetota bacterium | reverse complement strand
ACGAATCTACACCTCAACTTCGCGGAGCCTTTTCCACTTCTATCCCGACTCCCAAACATAAAATTCACTTTCGAGCCAACCACTAGCTAATCAGACTCCTTCGCCCACCGTGCTGTCGCAGCTTTTTTCGCAATTCCTGAACGCTGCTTCTTCGTCAATTTCTTGGCCCTCGCCTTGCCACCCTTCAGCCCACCGAGACGGCCAAAAGCCACGGCTGTGGGATTCTTTCCGTCAGTCGCCGTTTCGTCGTTCTGAGACTCATCAGCCGCCTCAGACGTAACATCGTCCACGATGGACTTTGCCAACTGATTCACGTCGACGGGACGTTTCTTCTTGCTTGAGCGGGCCGGCATGGCTTAAGTAAGACTTGATGTCAACCGCCAGCAACCCCAAGCCAATAGCGTATTTATTTCAGTTTTCCCCACTGCCCGATTTCGTGTCTTTTCAATTCTCAAGTACTCGGCTCGCCGGGTGTCTCGCGTCCCGCGGAATCTAGCAACGACTGAAACGTCACAACCCCAGGTTTGATCGTCTTCATGCCGTGCATCGGGAAAGCATTGCGTTGCTGGCCATGGGAATTCAGGCGTGTTATAAAGCCGTTTGTCCGTCACAGAAGGAAGCAAACATGAAACTCGCCAAAAGCGAATTGCTCGATGCCTACAGCGTGATGAAAACGATCCGTGAGTTTGAAGAGCGGGTGCATGTCGAGTTTGCTGCTGGTGAAATCCCTGGATTCGTTCATCTCTACGCGGGTGAAGAGGCATGCGCCGCCGGTGTTTGCGCGCACTTGTCCCACGAAGACTACGTCGCGTCGACACACCGGGGACATGGCCACTGCATCGCCAAGGGAGTCGACGTCCACGGCATGATGGCGGAACTGTTCGGTCGCAGCACCGGCCTGTGCGGCGGCAAAGGCGGTTCCATGCATGTGGCGGATCTCGAATTAGGCATGATGGGAGCGAATGGAATTGTCGGCGGCGGTCCGCCGTTGGTGACCGGCGCTGCCCTGGCCGTCAAGCGGGCGGGCAACGGAAATGTCGCTGTCGCCTTTGTCGGAGACGGCGGTTCGAACCAGGGCACCACTTTCGAAAGTTTGAACTTGGCCAAGATCTGGAATCTGCCCGCGATCTTTGTCGTCGAAGACAACGGCTATGCGGAAGCCACGTCTTCGAAGTGGTCGATCGGCGCGGAAAGCAATGCCGAGCGGGCACGCGGATTTGGCTTGCACGCGGTTCGTGTCGACGGCGACGACTTCTTCGCCGTCTACGAGGCGGCCGGAGAGGCGGTCCAGCGTGCCCGAGAGGGCGGCGGCCCATCGCTGCTGGATTGCCAATTGAATCGGTACTACGGCCACTTCGAAGGCGATGCCCAAACCTACCGCGGACTGGACGAGGTAAAGAAACATCGCGCCGACCGCGATTGCATTGCGAGGTTTTTCAAACGGGTCACCGAGACGGGCGAATTAGTGGAATCCGAACTCGCGGCAATCGACCATAAAGTGCTCGAGTTGATCGAGAACGCTGTGGCCGATGCCAAATCGGCACCGAAGCCCAAAGCGGAAGAGCTATTAACGGACGTTTACGTTTCCTATTGAGACAGTCATTGCAATCCGTCCTACGAGAGGAGAGCCCTGATGGCCCGGACATTGAGTTTCCAACAGGCAATCAATGAAGCCCTCGACCAGGAAATGGCTCGTGATGAGTCGGTGATTCTCATGGGCGAAGACATCGCCGGTGGCCAAGGCGCGGAAGGAGAAATGGACGCATGGGGCGGAGTGCTTGGCGTGACCAAAGGTCTTCACGCGAAGTACGGCGACCGGGTTATGGATACGCCCATTAGCGAGTCAGCATTTATCGGCGCCGCAATTGGCGCGGCCACATCGGGACTGCGTCCCGTTGTCGAACTGATGTTCAACGACTTTCTAGGTGTTTGCTTCGATCAGATCTTCAACCAAGCCGCGAAATTCCGCTACATGTTCGGCGGCAAAGCCGAGACGCCGGTCGTGATCCGCACCATGATTGGCGCCGGTTTTCGCGCGGCGGCACAACACTCTCAGTCACTCTATTCGATTTTCACGCACATCCCCGGTTTGAAGTGTGTTGTGCCATCCACCCCTTATGATGCCAAGGGGCTGTTGATCGAAGCAATCCGTGACAACGATCCGGTGATCTTCTTCGAGCACAAGAAACTCTATCCGCTTGAAGGCGAGGTGCCCCAAGAACTGTACACGATTCCCTTTGGCGAAGCGGAAATCGTCCGTGACGGCGAGGATGTTACGATCATTACCCTGGCTGAGATGGTTCACGAGTCCGTCAAAGCCGCCGAGGCAATGGCCGAAGATGGTGTCGAGTGCGAAGTGATCGATCTGCGCACGACGTCGCCGTTGGATCAAGAAACCTTGCTCGACTGCGTGTCCGCCACCGGCCGCGTCGTCGTAGTCGACGAAGCCAACCCACGGTGCAGCCTCGCGACGGACATCTCGGCGTTGATCGCACAGAACGCGTTCGACGCACTCAAGGCCCCCATCAAGATGGTCACGGCGCCTCACACGCCGGTGCCGTTCGCCGACAATCTGGAAGACCTCTATAAGCCAAACGCCGAGAAAATCGCGTCGGCCGTTCGCGAAGTCATGGAGTACCAAACGTGGGAAGCGACGGCATCCAAGAACTAACCATGCCCAAATGGGGACTCTCGATGACACACGGCAAAGTCGTCGAATGGTTGGTGCCTGAAGGTGCCGAGGTTTCCGCCGGTACAGAAGTCCTCGAAGTCGAAACGGAAAAGATCGTCGGCTGCGTGGAATCCTCGGCCGCCGGCACGCTTCGCCGACATGTCGCGAAACTGGGGCAGGACGTTCCGATCGGAGGACTGTTGGCCGTCATCGCCAATCCGTCAGTTTCCAACGCTGAGATCGACCGTTTCGTTGAGAGTTTTTCGCTCGAGGAAGCCAGCGACGATTCGGTTTCGGACGATCCTGCACCCGAGTTTGTTGAAGCAAGGGGCCGTCGTCTGCGATACCTGAAACTGGGCGAGGGTGGCCAGCCAGTGGTACTCGTTCACGGTTTCACTGGCAGCCTCGACAACTGGCTGTTCAACCACGCGGCGCTTGCGCAACAGCGGGCGGTCTATGCTCTGGATTTGCCGGGACACGGTCAATCGTCCAAGGATGTCGGAGACGGTTCGCTCGAGATGTTGATTGGCGCATTGCAGGATTGGCTTGACGTACTCGGACTGTCGCGCGTTCACCTAGTCGGTCACTCACTCGGCGGCGCCGTGGTATTGGGCATGGCCCTGCGAAGCCCCGACCGCGTACGCTCTTGCACGTTGATCGCCAGTGCGGCACTCGGTCCGGAAATCGATGCGGAATATATCGAAGGAGTCGTCGAAGCGAATCGTCGTAAGGAATTGAAGACCTATTTAGCGAGGCTGTTCGCGGATCCCAGCCGAGTGACTCGCCAACTGGCCGACGACATGCTCAAATTCAAGCGACTCGACGGCGTCCGCGATGCGCTCGGGAAACTTGCCAGGAACTTCGTCGCGAACGAAAAACAGGTTGCCGTTTTCCGAAAAGAATTGGAACGGCTCCGATCGCCGACGCAGGTTATTTGGGGCGAAAACGACCAGATCATCCCATCTTCGCATGCCGCCGATCTTCCCGATCAGATTTCCGTCGAGTTGCTCGCCAACTGCGGCCACATGGTGCAAATGGAGTCCGCACACAAAGTGAATCAGCTAGTCCTGAGTTTCCTTGAGAAAACAGACGAGCGCTTTGTTACAACTTAGTTTTGGGATTAGCCGCAAGGCGAGCGGGAACCGTGAGGTTCCCGGCCCCGGCCCCGAAGAACCGTTTCCCAAATGTCGCATGTGAAGCGAGTAGGGCGCCAGTTTGGCAACTGTGTGTTACTTCGACGCCGATGGACGACTGGTGGCACCAATGCGAGCTTTAGCGTGGTCAAGAAATTGATCAAGTCAACAGTTGCTCAACGGTTCCCGTGCTGTCGGCGAAACGTTGGCGTTTCAGCCCCATGACTTGTGCGTGTGTCAGCCACAGATTCGCCAGAGCCGTTCCGTCGGCTCAGTGCACGTGCCGGCAAGAGTTGACTTCATTGACACTGATTCCGGAACGCATAAGTGATTTGTTGGCGCGGAATATTCGCATCAGGCGAGCACGTCGTGGATGACGTGGCCGTGGACGTCGGTCAGGCGGCGTTCCAACCCGTTGTGATAGAACGTCAGCCGCTCGTGATCCAAGCCGAGAAGATGGAGAATGGTCGCGTGAAAATCATAGACGGTCGTGACGTTTTCGGTGGCCTTGTGTCCGAACTCATCGGTGGCACCATAACTGAACGGAGCTTGGACCCCGGCACCGGCCAGCCAGCACGTGAAACCGGCGGGGTTGTGGTCGCGTCCGCTGGCTCCCTTTTGGAACGTCGGCATTCGGCCGAATTCGGTACACCACACCACCAGCGTGTCGTTTAGTAAACCTCGCTGCTTCATGTCTTGAATTAACGCCGCCACCGGCTGGTCCAAGACCGGTCCGTGGATGTTGTATTGTTTTTCAAGAACCTTGTGGCCGTCCCAGTTGCTGACTCCTTCGCCGCCAGTCTGGTACGAACCGTTGAAGAGTTGCACGAATCGGACTCCCTTTTCAATCAAACGCCGCGCCAGAATGCAGTTTCGAGCGAATGCACTCTTCAGAGAATTTTCGCTGTCGTCGGCTCCGTACATTTTCAGTATGTGAGCGGGCTCGGTATTCAGGTTGCCGACTTCCGGGACACTCAATTGCATCCGCGCCGCCAATTCATAGCTCGAGATGCGAGCCGCGAGTTCTGAATCACCGGGATACCGTTGCAGGTGCCGGTCGTTCAATCGCTTCAAGAAGTCACGCGTGGCAACGTCGGACTTTGCCGTGATTCCCTTGGGACGCGCCAGATTGCGGATCGGTTTGGCAGCGTTGAAGTCGGTCCCTTGAAACGCCGCCGGCAGAAAACCGGGTCCCCAATTGTTGACGCTTGATTGCGGAGTGCCGCGCGGATCGGGGATCGCCACAAAGGCGGGCAGGTCCGAGTTCTCGCTGCCCAGAGCGTAACTGGCCCATGCGCCGATGCTGGGAAATCCATCCAACGTAAAACCCGTCGACATGAAGTTCTCGCCCGGTCCATGCGTGTTCGTCTTGCTGGTCATCGCATGGAAAAAACACATCTCGTCCGCCAATTCGCCAAGCCGTGGAACAAGCTCGGACACCATCTTCCCACTCTCGCCGCGTGGTTTGAATTTCCACGGGCTCTTGGTGAGGTTTCCTTGCTGTCCCTGAAACGTGATCAGCTTGTCTCCGCCCGGTAATGGTTGTCCGTGCCGCTTGATCAATTCGGGTTTGTCGTCGAACGTGTCGATGTGACTGCACGCGCCCGAACAGAAAATCATCAACACGTTTTTCGCTTTGGCGGGGAAGTGTGTGTCGCGCGGAGCATGCGGACGGGCGGGATCGATTCGCGGCCGGATCGGCGTCTTTCGCGTCTCCGTGTCGGCCGCCAACAGTCGGTCCTGGGCAAGCAACTGAGCCAACGCGATTCCGCTGATTCCCATGCTGAAATCGTTGAGGAATCCTCGCCGGCTCAACAGATGCCGCCCGGACATGTCGATCGCGGATCGTGACGATGGAACTTGACTCAACATTTCTCTAATCCGTGTTAGTGCTGGAACACAAATGGCTGCGCAAGGTAG
>CAUZVF010000423.1:0-5724 GCA_963582955.1 Planctomycetota bacterium | reverse complement strand
GCGTGACATGGTTCTGGAAACCGATCCGTACGGAAACTTTCTATTGCAGGGATACGAGTTCGGATCAGTTCGTGACTGGTCGCGACTCGGTAATCTTTATCTGCAGGACGGTGTCTGGAATGGGAAGCGCGTGCTGCCCGAGGGCTTTGTGGATTTCGTCAGCACGCTGGCTCCGGCCTGGGTTGCGGACGGCAGGCCGATCTACGGCGGCTTTTTCTGGATCAACGGAACCGAGCGGTTTCCGATTCCCAAAGACGCCTATTACATGGCGGGTGCCGGCGGCCAGTACACGATCATCATTCCCTCGCACGATCTGGTCGTCGTGAGAATGGGACACTACAAAGGATCGAGTGTCGGTTTTAAAGCACTCAACAAGTCGTTGGCGTTGTTAATGCAGGCTATGCCCACGCGCCGAGCGAAGTGAAACAGTAGAATGTCCCCTTTGCACCCATCAGTTCAAACAGACACGGAAAACCCTTATGAAATCTCTTCTCGCCCGTACTTTCCTCGCCTCGATGGCGTGGGTGTCCATTGCGTTCTCCGGCGTCGCGGATGCCGACGATGATGGCCTCATCGCTCACTGGAAACTGACGGCCGATGCGCGCGATTCTTCAGGGAACGATTATCACGCGATCAACCATCGGGTGACCTTTGATGCTGACCGAGGCGCTGCATTCGACGGCATTGACGCCTGGCTCGAAGTTCCAGCCGATCGGGCGCCGAAGTTTGGGACCAGACCCTTCACCATCGCGGCGTGGATTCACACGGATGAAGAGCTTGATGACGTCCTGGGCGACATCATGAGTTGCTTCGATCCGGATACTCGCAATGGGTTCAACTTCGGACTGATGAATTATGCCGGGGTGACCTCGGCGCAGTCGAACTGGCGGAACGTGTTCTTCGGGATCGACGCGGCGAAGGGTGGCAAAAACTGGCTCGATTGCGGGCGGCCGGGGAACAATCAGCAGGTCGTGTCGTTGGTCGTCTTTGATGGCGATCTTTACGCATCCACGTGGGAACCTGACGAGAATGATCGCGGTCATGTTTATCGTTATGCCGGCGGCGAGAAGTGGATTGATTGCGGCGCTCCGGATCCCGCCAATGCCATCAAGGGCATGGCTGTCTACAAAGGCCGGCTCTATGCCGGGTCCGAACTCTATAGCGGTGGCGGATCATCCCTGCCGCTGTCGCCGAACGAAAACCACGGCGGCCGAGTCTACCGCTACGAGGGCGGCGCCAAGTGGACCGACTGCGGCAAGGTCGCAGACGTTCGCAGCATCAGCGGACTGGCCGTCTTCAAAGGCAAACTATACGCCGGAACCGGAACGACAAGCGCCTGGCGCGATCGTCCTCGCACACGTGGCATGTATCGCTTCGACGGCATCGGCAAATGGACTGACTGCGGCTGCCCGGACCTGCGGGTGACTCACCTCGGTGTGCACAACGGAAGCCTGTTCGGCCTGAGCTACGATGACGGCGGTTTTTTTCGCTACAAGGGCGAAACCGACTGGGAGAGGCTCGGCCCGGTGCCGGATACCACGCAGGTTTACTCGATGATGATTTACGAGGGCGGCCTCCACGTAGGCACATGGCCAACCGGTTCCGTCTTCCGTTTCGACGGTCCGCAGAAGTGGACTCATACGGGGCGTCTCGGGGAGGAAAAGGAAGTGATGGCGGTCTCGGTCTACAACGGCAAACTCTACGCCGGGACTCTGCCCATGGCTGATGTTTATCGTTATGACGATAAGAGCCGATGGACTCATGTTGGTCAACTCGATCACACTCCGGATGTGAAGTATCGTCGCGCGTGGTCGATGGCCGTGTTCGACGGCAAACTCTTCTGCGGCGTCTTGCCCTCCGGCCATGTCCACTCCCTCGAAGCCGGCAAAGCGGTCACTTACGACCAACAGCTGACGGCAGGCTGGCGTCACCTCGCCGCAGTCCGTGCCGACGACCGGCTGCTTCTCTATGTCGATGGCAGGCTGGTCACCGAAAGCGCCACATTCGATTCCAAAGAATGGAATCTTCAGCCTGACCAGCCGCTAAGAATCGGATTCGGACAGCACGATTATTTCAACGGCGGAATGAAAGACGTGCGAATCTACGGGCGGGCTCTGAGCGCTGTGCAAATTGGGGAACTTCACGAAAAACCGAGGAAACCATGATACGCCCGCCAGTCCTGAAAGTCGCCATGACAAAAACAATCCTCGTGTTTTCGATTCTCTGTTGTCTTGCGGCTGATTCTCTTCGGGCCGCTGAACCGGGTCGGACGGAGCTATCGGCTGCGCCGCAAAAGCCCCTCGTGCGCGTTGTCGACCTTAATATCGGCGAAACCACGCAGTTGGAGCTGTGCGACGGCCAACGCGTTGAAGTTCAACTGTTGAAGCTGCGTGAAACGCGTGATCCGATTCGTCAGGCAGTGCGGAGTGCAATGGTCACGGTGAAAGTGGACGGCGAGGAAATCACGCTCGAATCGGGCATGTACAATCTGCCTCGGAAAATTGCCGGCGTGCAGATCGACTGTTCGATAACCAAAGGGTACAACTCGAACGGCACTCCGAGTTTCTGGGGGCTGGACAAGGACGCGAGACTGCGTCTGTGGCCAGCCGACTCTCCGCTGCTCAGCCCCGGTTCGCTGATCTATCCCGTCGACCAACGGTGGTTTGCAACACTCACGTGGTTTGACAACGAACCCGTCGATGGCGGGACGAAGATTCTCCCGAAGATCTACTATCACAGCGGGCTGGACATCGGCGGTTCGGAACGGCAGGTCAAAGTCATCGCCGCAACAGACGCGGTGGTGGTTTCAAGCGGCGAGGACGTGTTGCCGGAGTATCTTCTTAAGGGCGGAGTCACTGCGAAGTATGGTCAGGGTAAGAGTCCTGTCGCACCGAGAAGCGATGTCGTGTATCTGAAGGACGGACGTGGGTGGTTCTATCGCTACAGTCATCTGCACAAAATCAACGACGCCATCCGTCCAGGCCGAATCATCGAGCAGGGGACAGAAATCGGTTTGCTTGGGAAGAAGGGAGCCAGCGGCGGCTGGTCGCATCTGCACTTTGAAATCAAGAGTCGGCAGCCGTCCGGCAAGTGGGGCACGCAGGCCGGCTATGCGTTTCTTTGGGAAGCCTACCGCAACCAGTACAAGCCTGAACTGGTTGCCAACACGCGCCGCAAGAGTTTTCTGATGGCTGGTAACGACGCCACGCTGGACGGATCGAAGTCGTACAGTGCGACGGACAGCATTCAGGATTACGAATGGACGTTCTCAGATGGCACAACCGCATCAGGACCGCGCGTCACTCGGACTTACGACCGGCCGGGCGTCTTCAGTGAAATCCTGAAGGTGACTGACGAGGCCGCAAACGTTGACTATGACTTCGCCCAGGTGCATGTGTTGGATCCGAAACAACCGGATCTGTACGTGCCGCCAATCCATGCGGCTTATTGGCCCACGCTGGGTAATCGAGTCAACGATCCAATCACATTCAAAGTTCGTTCATTCGGCAATCAGGATGGAAACGAAGTCTGGGACTTCGGCGACGGAAGTCCTGCTGTCAGCGTCAAGTCTGACGGAAACGCCGAACAGCAAGCGAAAGAAGGTTACGCCATCACACATCACACGTATGAGCAGGCAGGCGATTACCTCGTCCGCGTTCAGCGGAGCCGAAAGGACGGCGTCACCGCAACCGCGCGACTGCACGTCCGCGTTGCGGCCGAGCCACCGGCACCCTCAAACGGGAAGACGGACAGCATCGACGAATCCGAACTTAAGGAACGCTTCGGCGAGCAGCGGTTCTTGCCAAAGGGAGGGTTCGTTATCAAAGCTGGTCAGAAGCTCCCCGATCTGGTCTGGGAGCATCCCGATTTAGTCGCGACTGTCGTCGGCGACGTGAGGATTCCGACTCGATGGTTTAACGAACGCTTTGAGGAAGTCGAAATCGCCGATCAACCTGGGCGTTTTTATGCCTACGGTGAAGCACCCGTGCCATCAGGACCAGTGCTTCGCCAGGCGATGACCTGTTGCTGCGTTGGGAAGGACGTGAGTCTCACTCGCCTCGCAGAGAAAAGGACTTCGTCCACGTTGCGGACAGGAGACGACGACTCGAAACGCAAAGTCGACGCCGTTGTGCGTCGCTGGCAATCGACTGAAGAGGGCGCGGTCGAATTGGCCGCACTGCTGGACTCCGGTCAATGGGCAAACCCTGCAAGGAGAGGCCAGTGGCAGATGGAAAACGCCACTCGCCAAGTTCGACTAAAGCGCAAACTGATGGGCTTAGATGACAAGCCGCTTGTGAAAATCACGCCGAGGCTGCTCAAGGGAGAGCCCGCTCCCGTGTTACGGAACGCACCACTGACACAGGCAGGGATCACTGAGGGCCGTGTGCAGGAAATCGAAAGCGTATTCGACGAGTGGTATTCATCTTCGGGGGAACCGATGGCTGTGGTGATCGCCAGGCGCGGCGTCATCGTTCTGGCCAAAGGATATGGGAAGGTGGACGGCCAACAGGTCACCGTTGACACTCCCATGACGCTTGACTCGGCCATGAAACCCCTGATGGCACTTCAGCTGGCCACTTACATTGATCGCGGGTTTGTGCGACTCGATGAGCCGATCGGCAACTATCTGCCTGACTTCAACACTCCACGGGATCGCAATCTCACCTTCCGTGCCGCGCACGTTCACGTCACGGGAATACATTTTCCATGGAAACTCGCCTTTTCGCGGCATTTCTACTTCCACACCTGGCATGAGAGTTTGATCGCTCACTGCAAACGCGAGTGGGCGCCAGGGGCGAGGCATCGATACGGAGTCGTCGGCATCATCCTGTCGGTCAGGTCGCTGGAGCTGTTGCGCGGGAGGAACTACTGGGACGCAATGGAACGGGACCTCTTCGAACCGCTGGGCATCCGCAATGTGTTGCCGGGTGGCAGAGGATTCTCCGCAGAGAGCATGGCACGGATCGGCGTGTTGCTGGATAACCGTGGCAAATACGGGAAGTGGGAAGTGATTTCGGAAGAAACGCACAAGGCGATCCTGCCCACGTCGCTCAAGCCCTACTTCCCCAACGTGGACAGGAAATACGGTATCGGACTGCAAAACGAAGGCCAGCACCTGGGACCCGGAAGCTACGGACACGGTGGCGGATGCGGCACGCTTCTGGTGATCAATCCCGAGAAGCATCTCGTCTTTGCGATGGTCAGGAACGATCCCGGCAAGAACTACCGTGAACACCGCTCGCAGGTGATGGAGCAGCTAAAACGCTGGATCAACGAATGACGGCGCCCTCAAGTGAATACCGAAAACTTCCAGTTGAACAGAGTACGATTCAGGTAAGTTGTCATTACCCAACTTCAAGAAGCGAACGAACTATCTCAAGGTGAACTGAAATGAGAATCGCCTTCTTCATCGCCGCAGTGCTCCGTCTCACATCGTCAGTGCAGGCCGATTTCTTCCTCGTCGATTCGAAAGCTGGGATCACCCTGCGTCCACATGGCCAACCGAAAAAATACGACGATACGGATGGAGAAGTCAAAATGAGCTGCGTCCCCTTTAGTCTTTCTGCGTATTTTGCGTTCATTGAGCCGTATTTTGCATTCATCGACCCGCATTTTGTGCTGAGGTAGGCCCCGACTTCCCCTCCTTGTTTTCCCTACTAGATTCGGTTCTGGTAGTGGAAATCAAATTTCCTATCAGTTATCAAATTTCCTATCAGTTATCAA
>CAUZVF010000422.1:0-5741 GCA_963582955.1 Planctomycetota bacterium | reverse complement strand
GTATTCTCGTTTAGATCAATCGAGCCAAAGTAACCCGTGCCCGAATCGCACAGCCACAGCAGATCGCGGTGATAACGCGGAGAATGCGGCATTGACAATCCATCGACGACAATCTCGTTCGTTTCGACATCAACGACGCAACCGCCATCGCGACGACGGTCGCGCCAACCGTCGGCCACGTCCGACGTGCTAGTCGCCGTGACATATCTCGGCTTTCCGTCTCGTAAGGCAAGACCATTCAAATGGCAACGGTCCTCGGCCGCCAGCTTCGACAGAAACGGCGGTGCAGCATCGGTTTTCGCACCACAGTCCGGGCAAAATGCCGCCTTCGAATTAACGACCGATATTGTGCCGCAGGAAGGACATTGAGTTTTCAGTGAGGACTCAATTCAATTGATCTCATCGTTTTAGCAGAGAATCAATCGGGATCTTTTCGAATACCAAATGCGATCCGCTTCCCTCGTAGACGATGCCGACGTGGCGGTTGTCGACGCGGCTCAGACTGGGATAACCGGCGCCGCGGCCTTCGTCGAGAAGTAGTCGGTTCTTTTCGGGCCATGTGTGGCCTTCGTCGAAACTGACTTGGATGCTGTGGTGCGTGCGGCTTTTTTGTGAGTACGGATTGGCGAATAGCAGTACCGACTTCGCTTTTCCATTTTCGTTGTAGTTGAACCGGTACGTGCTGCCGTTGCAGTTGGGTTCGATGAGACTCTTGCGGTTGGTGGGATGCGGCGTCCACGTTTTGCCGAGGTCGCGTGTCACGGCGACCGTGCGGAATTTTGTCGGGCTCTCGCTGCGGCAGTTCAACATGATCGAGCCATCGGACAATTGAACGGCCTGGCATTCGGTGTTGTCGAACGATGCCGGCGGGCTGACATTCCATGTCTTCCCGTGGTCACGGCTGATCAGCAAGTTCGAGAAATGCCGGTCTTGAGCGTCGCGGCCCTGCGTGGGCATGACCAGAGTGCCGTCTTTCAAGGCGATGCCTTGCTGCGGCGATGGGGCGTACAAAATCCACTTCGGGTCCTTCCACGCGCGTGTCATGTTTTTTGGTTTCGTCCAGGTGAGTCCGTCATCGCGCGAGCGGACCATCATGAATTGCGCACTCTTTCCAATCTCGAAGCCGGGTTCTGAACCGCCCTTGTTCCATTGGTGCGTACCGGCCTTGCCGTTCGTCCACACAGCGAAACAAAAGATTTCTCCCGTCGCCGGGTCGACGATGATACCCGGATCGCTGACGCCGTTTAGTTCCTGTGGCAGACCTCCATACTCGTGCATGTCCATGATGACTTGCTGAGCCCCCCAAGTACGTCCGCCATCGGTGCTGCGCAACAGGCCGATGTCGATGTCTTCCTGCAAATCACGTCCCTTCCGCCGCCGCATGTCGTACACGCACAACAGAGTGTTCTTGGGTGTCGTGGCCAGTGCGGCGATGCGGTAGGTGTGAACCGAATCATCCCAATGCCGCCGCACAGCGATGCCGATACGTTTCCGCACTTGCGGAGTCTGGTCATTCGGCACAATGCGTCCGGCCGTTGTCTGGATGGAAGTCACTGCCGCATCAACCGTGTGCGACAAGTCCGCATCCGGTCGTACTCGGCAAGACAGCCAGAAATGATTAGCTCCGGCATTCAACCGCGCGTGGCCCTTGAAGACGATCGACTTGGCCGATTTCAAACGGTCGCCGAATGGTTTCTCGCTGGAGAACCCCGCTTCACCACCCGTGAAATAGAACTGCAGTGATTCGAGATTGTTGGCTCCTTTCACCGAAACCGCGATTGACTTGACCTGTACGAACGGTTCAGAAGCGGTGACCGTCACGCGCAGTAGCGTATTGTGTTCATTGCGAATCAGCACCGGCCTGGCCAATTGCCGCGAAACAGCCTCAACTTCCGCCGCACATGCCAGGCAACGGGATAACGCCATTGTCAACAAGAATGTTGTCGAACCAACCCAACGATGGTTGTTGCTTCCGAATCGATTCACCATTCCATACTCCAGTCGGCTGGGAACACAGGTACGATTTTGTGATTTCTTGCCTTACTGTGCATGGTCTCACACCAGTTCGCAAGTTCGGCGGGCTAAACGCAGTTGGCCACTCACTTTGTAGAACAATTGTCATCAATTGCTTCCTTCACAGGCAGAAAACAGTTGGGACAACTGTTCTACACTCCTGAAACTCCAGTGAGTGCCATTGGGCTAAAGGCAGGTGGCCACTCTATTTCTGCGTGCTTTACCTGCACGCGTCGAAAACTCGAATAATTGTGATTCGATTTACAAAACCAAAGCCTGTCATTTGCCGATAAACGTTTGTGGGCAGTCACTTACACTCACAACCGGCGATTCAATGGCTTGTTTTGAGCGGTGGATTGAGCCAATTCGGTCGAGTCGGACAATTATTCTTCGAGGATTCATCATGGGCCAACGGTGGAAATCGATGATTGTGGTACTTGCGGTCTTTGTGGCGGCGACCGATGCGAATCAGGCGTTTGCGGCGAAAATTCTTTGGCAGAAAGACCTTGCGTCGGCTATTAAGCTGTCGAAGCAGACGAAAAAGCCAATCCTGCTTGAAGGGACGGCGACTTGGTGTAGTTACTGCCAGAAAATGTTGTGGTACACTTTTACCGACCAGACGCTTGTCAGGCACATCAACCAGTGTTTCATCCCAGTCACGATCGACGCGGACGAAAATGAAGAATTGTTGGAAAAGCTCGGAATCGAGGCGCTTCCAACGACCGTCATCATTTCACACGACTTGAAAGTGCTGAAAAGGATGATCGGGTTCAAGAATGCCGCCGAAATGGGCAAACAACTGAGTACGATTTGCTCGCCGAAGGCCAAGCGCACGGCGACAAAAAAGCGACCGCCGCAAATTGCGGAGGCATTATTTGATTCCCGATTCGCCTTCAAGCAAATCTGTCTGACCAGCCTGCTGGATGACGCCAAGCTGGAACATGGAACAGACCGCCATGCAATCGATTACAAGGGCCGGCGGATTTGCTTTGCCTCGGCGGAATACAAGGATCGCTTCCAACAGAACCCCGCAAAGTATTGGCCGGTACTCGACGGAATCTGCCCCGTCAATGCGATCGACGAGCGCGTGCGGAAACTCGGTGATCCCGAGATGGCCGTGATCTTTCGCGGACGAGTCTGGTTCTGCTCGGACGAAGAGACTCGTGAAGAGTTCGCCGAGAATCCGAAAGACTATTCGCGGCAGCCTGTCAAACTGCTGCCACCGATCGCCGCCGATGACAAGCCACGCAATCGCACGCTACGTTAGCTCGTGGGCTGCCGGAATCACGATGCCGATTCCGTGGCGTTTGTTGAAATGTTGCGCTGGATTGTTGCCGGAGGACATTGAACGCGTGCCGAAAGGACAGCGGCAAAACTCCAATTGGACGATCACCCCTCATTTGGACTCGGTTTTATAGCCAACGTAAAGGGCAAAATCTTTTGCGCTCACAGCCCGGATGCCAAGCTTACGAGCTCGCTTTCTCAATCCCAAGTACGTCTTGATCGCTTTTCGTGCCGCCTTCTTTTCACACGCGTTTTTTGCTTGTGCGGGATCCGAAAGCGTACCGACAACGATGAACATCGTATCTTTGTTGAGATTGCCATCCGTAAGAATTCCTTCATGATTAACGAACGGAATTGACTTTACGCCGGAGGCAATTAGGCGGCGACGGAACAGGCGAAGATCGTTCTTCTTATCGGCATCGAGATCGATAATGCCGACCAGCACGACACTCCTGCCTTTGAGTTTTTCAGGAATGTGGACGCTCTGTGTTTGAAGCGGCTGCTGGAAAGCGGTTACTGCAAGAGTTATTAGAAACGTGTAGTGCAGCATACTGCGGCTCCTGTGAGTCAGCCGGCGGTTACATACGACACCGTGTCGCAGTGCAGGTTTAACATGAACAGTAAAGCAAAACTGGCGTGCCTTGGACAGAACAAAACCGAAAATTCAATGCACCAATACGAAGTTGCAACTGACTGTAATTCCAAGCAGTCAGCTTTCCGCTTCAAGATGTCGTAGTATAGTGTATCGCAAAGCCGCAGTGGATTGTGGCTGACCGTTCATTGCCGACTGCTTAAACTCATGCCTGACTTCGAATACTCCCGCTTTGATCCGGCCGATCCGTTCACACCGCAATCGGCCGACAGACTCTTCGACGAGTTCAGCAAGTACCTGTTGGACTACGGCGATTACATGCTCGAAAACCTGGAGCTCTGGGAGATCGAGCATCCCGACATCGTCGACATGCTGGTGAAACGCGGATTCGTCGATAAGGACGACGAGGGACGGTACGTCATCACTCCCAAAGGCATCCGCCGCGTCGAGAACAAAGCTCTGGAAGAACTGTTCAATATCACTCGCAAAGACAAGCTAGGAAAGCACGACACGGAATTTCGCGGAGCCGGCCAGACCATCCATGAAGAATCCAAAGCCTACGAATTCGGCGATCCAGTCTCGAACCTGAATATGCACGAGACGTTAAAGAACGCGCTGTTCCGGCAAGGCGGCGGCTCGCCAATCCAGGTGACCGAAGACGATTTGGTCGTTTACGACACCGAATATCAAACGTCGTGCGCGACGGTCGTTCTGTTGGACATGTCCGGCAGCATGAGCCGTTACGGCAAGTATGGCCAAGCCAAGAAAGTGGCGTTGGCGCTGCAAGGACTCGTCCGAGGCAAGTACCAGGGCGACTTTTTCCAGGTTGTCGGCTTTTACACCTATGCCAGTCCGTTAAGCGAGCGGGAACTTTTGTATTCCGCTCCGAAACCCGTCAGCATCTTTGATCCGCGAGTCAACCTGCGGATCAATCTCGACCAGCCGCCGGCGTTCGTCCCCGAACATTTCACCAACATCCACGCCGGATTGCAGTTTGCTCGCCGAGTGCTCAAGAGCCAGCCGGCTCAAAACAAACAAATCATTACGATCACCGACGGAGAACCCACGGCCCACATCGAAGGCCGCGACATCGTGCTGATTTATCCGCCATCGCCGAAATCAGCCCGCATGACATTGACCGAAGTCAAACGTTGTGCCAACGAAGGCATCCACTTGTCGAGTTTCGCGCTGGTCGAAGATTACTTCTATCTGGAACTGGTCAACTTCGTCGATCAGATGGCTCGAGTTTCCGGCGGCATCGCGGCCTATTGCAATGCCGGCGATCTCGGCAATATGGTCATCGACAGTTTCGTCGGAGGCCGCAAGAAACGCCGCGCGATGTAGAATCAGGTGATCCGCAGATCGCGACAGGCTTGCTCGTAACTCGACTCGAGGTCGAGTGAAATTCCGAAATCGTCGCTCAATCGCACGGGAAGCACGGGTAATGGCTCACCGGCCGACAATCGATGATTCCACGTTTCCAGCCATCCTTTCCGGCCGCGTGGCTGCCAACAACAGGCGGCAGCATAGGTCGATGGCGGAGATTCGTCCAGCGCGGGATCCTTCTCACCGATTCGTTGCAGCAGTTCGAAATACATGTTGAAGTTCCGGATCGTCACCAAATCGACCAGCACGACGGTCACTCCTTGTTGCAACAAAGCGGCACATTTCGTCGTGAATTGGTTGCGGCTTTCGGGCCGGTCTTTGTTTCCCGGGCTGATGATTTCGATCGCAGCGACCAAACGCCGGCCTTGGCGGGCATCGTAGACGCGAACCTCGTACTCGTCGAAATCAAACAGCTCCGTTTCCAACGCCAACGTCGGTTCCGCGGGTGCCCAAACCGCGGTGGCAG
>CAUZVF010000421.1:0-5742 GCA_963582955.1 Planctomycetota bacterium | reverse complement strand
GTTCTTGTCTTGCGCGACGTCAGGCGGTTCGAAGACGGGTTGGCTCCGTGGCTGATGTATTTTGTGCAACGGCTCTACATCGGGATGGGATTTCGTTGGCGAGCGAATCGGCGTTGCCCGCTCCCCGCGACGGGACCGGCAATCATCATCGCCAATCACCGCAGCCCGATTGACCCATTGATGATGTGGATGAATCACCACCTGCGTTCCACTGAGGACGACAAAGACTTTCGCATCATCGAATTCATGGTCGCCCGAGAGTTTTGCGAATTACCGGGATTCATCGGTTGGATTTGCCGCAACATGCGTTCCATTCCCACCGAGCGGGACGGACGTGACATGCGACCGGCCAAAGAAGCACTCAGCCGGCTGAAGGCGGGCCGCATGATCGGCATCTTCCCGGAAGGCCGGATCAATAAAGGCACGGGCCTGTTGGAAGCCAATCCCGGAGTCGCCTGGATGGCGCTGCGTTCTCAGGTGCCCGTTTATCCCATCTTCATTCACAACGCGCCCCAAGGGCGAAACATGATCGAGCCGTTTTCGAACTTCAGGCGAGTTCGCGTGACCTATGGCGATCCAATCGATCTGTCGGAATTCTACAGCGAACGCAAGTCGAAAGACGTTTTGAAGCACGTCACGGATTTGATGATGCACCGGCTCGCCAAATTGGGCGGCCTCGCCGACGATGACGATGACGACAGCGAACCGCCAATTCTACCAATGCAACGACAGACAACCGCACAACACGCAGGCGATAAAAACGCGCAGGCTAGCGGGAAACGTCAGCTTCCTGGCTGAGTCCAAGGATCTCTGTATTCTGAAGTTTCAAGAATGATCAGACAACTCGCATCAATCTGGACGCATTCGTGGTGATCGTGAAATGCACAATGGCGAATTGAACGCAAGCCTTATTTGCCAGGAAGCTAACGCTTCCCGCTAGCCTCATACGTGTTCGCTTTTCCGCGTTCACCTTTACGTTGCGATTGGGCGAATCGCCCAATTACAATCGAATCGAACGATGTGACCTCCGTGGACACGAAACTCGTAGCCCTCAATCAACATTGACCGCGCGTCATCGAATGCAATCCATGAGATTCCTTGCGACGTTTCGATTGTTCGTGCTTTCGAGTTGCCTGTTTGCGCTGTTGTCAACTGCTGACATCAGGCCGCTCGAGTCACGTGCCGACGAAGCAGCGCCCGCAAAGGACGATGATCCCTTCTCGAAGGGCGAGCGTGAACATTGGGCCTACCTTCCCATCGCAAATCCGAAGATTCCCGAGTTTCGTGACGAGTCGGATCGTCGATGGATACTCAATCCGGTCGACGCTTTCATCCTGCAACAATTGAAAACGAATCAGTTGCGGCCCACACAACGGGCGTCGCGACGGACGCTCGCGAGACGGTTGTTTTTTGATCTGACAGGATTGCCACCAACACCGCACGACATCGACGAATTCGTCAACGATCCCCGTCCCGCCGCTGCTGCGTTCGAGCGACTGGTTGACCGCTTGTTGCCGAGCCCGCACTACGGCGAACGCTGGGGGCAGCATTGGTTGGACGTCGTGCGGTTTGCCGAGACCGAGGGATTCGAATACGACCGGCACCATGCCTATGCCTGGCAGTTTCGCGATTACGTGATCCGGTCATTCAACGACGACAAGCCGATCGACCAATTCGTCCGTGAGCAACTGGCCGGAGACGAAATTGGAGACGCCGACGCGGTGGTCCACACGAATCTCAAACCATCATCCGAGTCGAAAGAGATTGAACTGTTTGCCGCGGTCGGGTTTCATCGGCTGGGTCCCGTCCGCCGCAACGCGGGAAACTCGGACGTTGCATTCAGCCGGAACGAAGTGCTGACGGAAATGACCGACATCATCGGCTCGGCATTTCTTGGACTGACGATTGGGTGTGCACGTTGCCACGACCACAAATACGACGCCATTCGGCAAAAGGACTATTACCGGCTGCAAGCATTCTTGGCAGCGACGCACGAATACGACCTTCCGCTAGTCGATTCGAAGACGGCGGCCAAATGGGAAGCCCGCACCAAATCTGTCAACGAGGAAATCGCGAAACTCAGGGAGGCACTGAATTCGGCGACCGGCGAAGCCGAAACCCGGCTGCGCAAACAGTTGACAGACGCCAAGAGCCGCATTCCGGGATCGTTGCCGTCGATTTTTAGCGTGCGGAACGACGCCAAGAAACGCACGGTGATCCATCTGTTGATTCGGGGCGAGGAATCTCAGAAGGGCGAGCGACTTGGCATGCAAACATTGAGCGTGTTGTTGCCCGACACAGTATCCGACATGCCGCCCGACACGAGTTTTCCCAAGACCATTCTCGCCAATTGGGTGGCGGACGCGGGCAATCCGCTAACCGCGCGCGTCTTCGTCAATCGTGTTTGGCAGTATCACTTCGGCCAAGGACTTGTTTCCACTCCCAACGATTTTGGAACGAACGGGCAGCCGCCCAGCCATCCTGAACTTCTCGATTACCTGGCGAGCGAATTCGTCCGTCATGATTGGAACATCAAATGGTTGCACCGGCTAATTTTGACCAGCAACACGTATCAACAATCATCGCGCTCGACGCTGGCAGCCGCCGCGTTGAAAGCTGATCCGGACAATCAACGGTTGTGGCGTTTCAACCGCCGACGTTTGCAGGCCGAGGAAGTCCGCGATGCCATGCTGGCCGTGTCGGGAAAACTGAATCGAAAGCGTTTTGGAAAGAGCGTCATTGTCCCGGTCGAACAGGAATTGGTTGATCTGCTCTACAATCCGTCTCAATGGGAAGTCACGCCCGACAGCCGGAACCACGCCCGGCGTACAATTTACCTGCTGGCAAAACGCAATTTGCGGCTGCCGTTCATGGAAGTCTTTGACCAGCCCGATTTGCAAACCAGTTGTGGCCGCCGGATTGCCAGCACTCACTCGCCTCAAGCGTTGGAATTGCTCAACGGCAGCCTGTCGAACGCACTGGCCGACGCATTCGCAAAACGCTTGCGGCAAGAAGCCGGAACGAGCCGATCCGCACAAATCGATCTGGCGTTCCAACTGGCGGCTGGACGTCCCGCGACTCAGATCGAAGTGCAATTCTCATCGAAGTTCCTGGAAAAGAACTCGCTGCGCGAGTTTGCTCTGGCCATGTTCAACCTGAACGCGTTTATTTATGTTGACTGATATGTCGTATTTTCCAACTCCATCGCGCCGTCATTTTCTACAGGATTCGTTCTGCGGATTCGGCGCGTTGGCGTTGTCGTCGTTGATGCACGACGAAGCGGCGCGGGCCGCCACCGGCAATTCGTTGGCGCCTCGCGCGGCTCACATCGCCGTTGCCAAAGCCAAGTCGGTCATCTTTCTGTTCATGGCGGGCGGTCCCAGCCACATCGAAACGTTCGATCCGAAGCCACTATTGAACAAATTGGACGGCAAACCGCGTCCGGCGTCATTCGGCGAGGCGAAGTACCAATTCATCCGATCCGATCCTCGACTGCTGGGCTCGAAGCGCCGGTTCAAGAAATGCGGTGAGAGCGGCGTCGAAGTGTCGGATTTGTTCCCGCATGTTGGCGACTGTATCGACGATATTGCCGTGATCCGGTCGTGCCACGGTGATAAAGTCGTGCATTCGGCCGCTCAGTATGAATTATTCAGCGGCCGCACATTTCCCGGTTTTCCCAGCATGGGTTCGTGGATTCTGTACGGATTGGGATCCGAGAGCCAGTCGCTGCCGTCGTACGTCGTCATGCCTGATCCTGACGGAGCCTTGGAAGCCGGGCAACCGATGTATTCGAACGGTTTTCTGCCGGCGACGTTCCAGCCCACGATGTTTCATTCCGGCCCGACGCCCGTACGAAATCTGGGTTTGCCGCCTGGTGTCAAACTGAACGAACGGCGTAAGACGATCGAGTTTATTCAACGGTTGAACGAATTGAATCGGGAACCGGGCGACGACGAATTGAACGCCCGCATCAGTGCATACGAACTGGCGTTTCGCATGCAGACGGAGGCTCCGGAAATCTTCGACGTTTCCAGGGAGACAAAAGAAACGCACGAGTTGTATGGCGTCGGCGTCGAACCCACCGACGATTATGCGCGCCGTTGTTTGCTCGCACGGCGGCTGGTCGAACGCGGAGTCCGATTTACCGTCGTCGTTTCCGGCGGCGGACCTGGAAACATGCAATGGGACGCGCACAGCGACGTTGAAGAAAACCATTTGCGATTGGCTCCGCAAGTCGATCAGCCCATCGCCGGACTGTTGCGAGACCTGAAGCGCCGTGGGCTGTTGGAATCAACTCTTGTCGTCTGGGGCGGCGAATTCGGCCGCTCGCCGGAAGCACAAAACACCAAGGGCGGCCGCGATCACCATAACCTGGGCTTCACCATGTGGATGGCGGGCGGCGGCATCAAAGGCGGGCAAACCGTCGGAGCCACCGACGCAATCGGCCTGCGGGCCATCCATGAACCCCAACACTTCCGTGACATCCACACAACAATCCTGCACCTGCTTGGCCTCGACCAAGACCAACTCACCTACCCCCACCTCGGCCGCGACGAACGCCTGACTCTAGTGCATGGCTCGGTGATCGAGAAGATTGTCGGATGATCGGCAGCGCCGTGTGTCGCCAACCTAATACGTGATCTTGCAAGCAACCTTTACTTGCCGTAGCGTGCTGAAATTTTCAATTCCGGCCGCGCTCACAGTCGTATTTTTCACTGATAATTGGCGTAACTGCGGTAGACTGACAAGGTGTTGAATCCCTTTGTCGTTAACCGTCGTTGAATCGAGGGAAAGACTTCTGAGTTCGCGCAATTCACCAAGATGTCGCAGCCCGTCGCAACTGATTTGCGTTTTTGACAATGACAACGAAAGAAGCTGATCTTGGCGGGCGATGTGGGCAAGTCCGTCATTCGTAACGTTTGTACCATCAAGAGACAGATTTCTAACAGTTTCCAACTTGTTGACTTGAACGAGCCCATCGTCGTCCAGCGGCGTAGCGTTGAGTCTCAACGTCGTTAGCCGTCGCAGCCGAGACAGACTTCCCAGTCCGGAACCGTCAACTTGCGTGCCATCCAGAATCAGGCAGTAGAGATTCTCTAAGTCGTTCAAATGAGTGAGTCCGTCATCACTAACCCGAGTGTTAGCAACCGACAACAATTGAAGCTGAGTCAGGCCGCTGAGATGTATCAACCCGTCGTCGGTAATCAACGTGAATTCCAATCTCAAATGTTCAAGAGATTCTAGCGATCCAACGTGTGCGAGGCCGTCATCGGAAATCAACGTGCCGTCCAACGTCAAATTCCTAAGAGACTTGAGCGACTTAAGATGTGCGAGGCCGCCATCAGTGATCAACGTACCGTCCAGTGCTAAACTTCTAAGAGATTTGAGTCCACCAATGTGACGGAGACCGTCATTGGTAATCGGAGTGCGATGAATTCCAAGAGCTTCGAGGTGAGTCAAGCCAGCTAAATGCCGTAATCCGCGATCACTAACTTTCGTCCCATCGAGACTCAGACGCTTCAAATGTTTGAATCCAACGACATGTCGTAACGCATTGTCGTCAATCGGCAGGCCGCTAAAGCCAACACTTTTTACGATGTCGAACCGGTTGCAGAAGTCAGGTCCAACAAAGTCACGTAACCGCTGTGAGCCCCTCCTTGTAATTTGGACACTGCCACCCACCGCTCTAATTGCCCGGATCGCCGCCTGCTGTCTTTGATAAGGAATCTCGACTGTCAAGTG
>CAUZVF010000420.1:0-5748 GCA_963582955.1 Planctomycetota bacterium | reverse complement strand
ATGATTTCGTTCTGTATGATAGTGCTCGAGACAGCACTGGAGGATTCTTCGGCGAATCGTGTTTCAGACGGTGCGCAGTCGTAATAGAATGCAGCATCAGCCATAATACGGCTCTCGTTTTTTGAGGAGACTGGATTGATGACTGACGTTGGCCACATCTTCTTGGGGCGTGATTTGAGCCGTCGAGCTGTCTTGCGGTCAGCTTTGTTGAGCGCGGGCGTGCTGACTCTTCCCCGCGGGGCAATGTGGCAGGCACAGGCGGCCTCTTCAACGCGAGCGAAGAAACGGTCCCTCATTCTGCTTTGGCAGGATGGAGGTCCGAGTCACTTCGAGACGTTCGATCCGAAGCCGGAAGCGCCGACAGAATACCGGGGTGAATTGGGCGCCATCCCAACGACTCTGCCTGGTGTTGCCTTTTGCGAGGTTTTGCCGCGGCTGGCTCAACTCGCTCACCGGATGTGCGTCGTTCGTTCGCTGCACCAACCATCCTCGGGACATGTCGAAGGATCGCACAATGTGCTCACCGGATGGTATGGAGAGACTGAGGGTGGCAAGTCCCGATATCCCGATTTGGCTTCCGTCATCAGTCGCATGCGAAGCGGTGTGGACGACGCGGAAATCAGCATCGGCGCATCGACCGATCCACGTCTGGCCAAGGGGATGCGCGGACCGGGCAGCCGGTCCGTCGCTGATCGCGATCGCAACGCGCTGCCCGGGTACATCGACATCAGTCGTGGATTGCACCGGGGCGGGGCGGCGTTTCTGGGGCCGCTGGCCGGACCATTTCAGGTCGCCGGCGATCCTTCGAAGCCGGGGTTCGTCGTGCAGAATCTGCAATCGATCGGCAGTGCCATCCGCTTCCTGGACCGTCAGCAAATGCTCACTCGCTTGGACCGGCTCGGCAGGCGTGTTGCAGACGAAACCACCGTCTTGAAGCAGTTTCGAGACGTTGATGGATTTCGCGAGCAAGCGGTGGAACTCCTTTCGGGTGGTGGGGCCGCACGAGCGTTCGATCTTTCCCGCGAAACGCAGGAGGTCCGAGAACGATACGGGCTGCACCTCGGCGGTCAGCAGTGCTTGCTTACACGTCGTCTCGTGGAGGCGGGAGTTGGTGTTGTCGCCGTTCGTTTCGCGCCCGACGGCCGTGGCGACTACGAAAAGACCATGATCGGCTGGGACGACCATGCCGTTCACGGAAATATCTTCGCCATCATGAGGAAGCGCGGACCGCAATTCGATCAGGCCGTGAGCGCGCTGATCGAAGACTTGGAAGCGCGCGGTATGCAGGATGACGTTGTCGTAGTGGTGGTCGGCGAGTTTGGCCGAACGCCGCGCGTTCACGTGCATAAAGGCTGCCCGGGACGGGAGCATTGGGGACCGGCTGGGTGTGCGCTCGTTTATGGCGGTGGCTTGACGATGGGACAGGTCATCGGTTCGACCAATGACAAGGGAGAACGCCCGCAGGACAGACCGCTGAGCTACCAAGATCTGCTGGCGACGATCTACCACTCGATGGGAATCGATCCCAGCCATACCTTTATCAACCACGCCGGACGTCCCGTCCCGATCCTCTCAACCGGTGAGCCGGTCGTCGAATTGGTTGGAGCACGTCTCACGGAAACAGCAGCCGTGCTTGCTCCAAACGGCCGAGCTTCTCGATCGAGCGAACGTGATGAGCCGCGTTCGCTCACGTTGCCGGCCGGCGCGACGGGCGCTGATCTCGCCGGTCATGGCAATATGAGTCTCGTGGAATCGCTCACTGCACAAGACTCGGTGATCGATGACGAAGGACTCACGCATTTAATGCGCTGTCACAGCATGAAGCATTTGCGACTCAACGGAGCCCCAATTACGGATGCGGGCCTGGCCCATCTTTCTCGCTTGACTGCGTTGGAAGAGTTGAATCTCACCGGCACTCAGGTGACCGACGCCGGGCTTGTCCACCTTCGGTCGCTAACGCGGCTGAAGCGGTTCTTTTTCAACGGCACGACCGTCACACTGTCCGGCGTTGTCCGGCTGTTCGTGCAGCATCAACGGCGGAGTTTGGGCGATGCGCTCCACGCGCTGGGTCTCGCCCGATTCGATGATAGGGGCGACGTCGTGGCGATCGACGTGGCGGCAACGTCGTTCGGTGATGCTGAGATGCAGTACTTGGGGCAACTGCCTGCGGTCCAAGAGCTGCACCTCGCTGCCACTCGCGTCACCGACATCGGGATGGCGCATGTGCGTAAAATGCTTCGGCTTGAACGACTCTATCTCGCCAAGTGCGCTGTGACCGACGCCGGCTTGGCGCACGTCGCCGGTCTTTCCCGGTTGCAGGCCATCAACATCTATGGCACCCAGATCACGAGTGCCGGGCTCGAACACCTGATGGGCCTCGAAGAGCTACGGCTGTTGATGATCACCGATTTGAAACTGAAACCCGCCATCGTCGATAAGCTGAAGAGCAAACTGCCTAGTCTGACAGTGACGGATTTCACACCTGCATAGTGCGCGACCATCCCTTCGGTTCCGTAGGCCAAAGCTTAAAGGTCGGCACACAGAAGGCGTAATTGGCGGAAAAGAAAGGCTGGCTTCGGTTTACGCCAGCAAGAAACAAACGGTTTCGATCACCGTACTTTTCAGATTTTACATCTTTTACGCTTTAGTACCACCAATTCTCGGACAATTCTCGGACGAGATTGGAACCGTCTGATCGCGCGATGGGGTCTGTGGCTCCCGCTCATCGAAACAAATTCGGACTCGAAACAGACCGCTTGCATGGTCGTTCCCTGCGGCGGTTTGCCGACATTGAAAAACTGATATCAGACGCCGCTCAATGCTATATCATCGGTGAACTAGCGAGATACAACGAATGTGTAGGAACAGTCCATTATTCGACTTCCGACGATACTCTGACGACGGCGGATTCGCAGTCATTGATTTGACGCGCGCCGAGATGTCGGCGCCGAGACCAGGCTGTCACGATCCTTCGCCAAGGTTGGCCGAACCCAGACCGACATGTGTGGCGCAATGCCCTTGCTGTGTTGCCGGTCGTTCGGCCGCCTGTGGAACCGGTTATTCCACGTGATTTGCCACCAGCACCGGGACCATTTGTCGACCCAGTCCCGAGTTACGTCTCGACTTTTTGTCAAACGCTCTCAGAACGGGCAACCATTGGGAATCAGATCCTCGAATTGAAAGAGAGTCGCAAACAGAATAGCTGCGACGGCGCACAACATTGGTTGCCTGAGCACGGGCGGCTAAAGCATGTGCGCAGAGCCCGGCACCGCACTCAGACCCCCGTTCTTAGGACAGTACCTGAATCTGTAGGTGACTCCCCGCGACGAAACTTCCTCGCGATGGTCGGTCTCGCATTGGCCGTTGTGTCGTTCATCGCTTTGTGGTTTGCCAGCGTTGGTACTGTTTTCGTGTTGTCAACGTTCCTCGCAATTCCAGGGCTGTTGATTTCGTTGTTTGCGTTGCGAACTGAACCACGCCGCGCGGCAGTTTGGGGCGTGGGATTGGCATGTTTCGTTTGCCTTTACCTTCCCACAATGTTGGTCGCGCTTCGGTAGCTCTGACTCGGCGCACAACACAACATGGCCGCAAAGTCCGCTGCGCGGATCGCCTTCGCTGTTTCGCAACCGTCGATGTCGTAATAGAATCAACCGGTAGCTCAACGTCGCTTGCCTTGGTTACGGCGGCGACGGCTATGTTTCCCGTTGTGCGAACGAATAACAGCTTGACAACCCGAGTTCGCAGTCACAGGTGAAGAAATGCGTCCAACTATCTTAGTTCGTTTCTTCGTTGCCTTACTCGCGCTAGGCAACCTCACCGTTCCCTCGGCTCACTCGCAAGATGAAAAGCGAAGCGACACCTACCAACTTGAGTCCGAGATAGAATTTCCGGCCGCGCCGAACGTAGATCCGTTGAAGTTTTACAACCGCGTGCGCTACACGCTGGAACAGCAGCATCAACTGATTGATATCGTAGTGGAGGAAATCCAGTTCAAATTATTCCGCAATCAGAAGGAGTCGTTCAACATCACCCAGAATCGGCAGGGGACGGTGGTTATTTTCCAAGGCAAGAAACATCGCTTCAAGTTCGACGACGTATCCGCAAAAAGGCAGCAAGTGCTCCGGGAAAGTTTTGGAACGCCACTCTGTAAGATCGACGTCGATGAAACCGGCAAGGAGGTCAAGCGAACAATGACAGCGGGGCCGGGGGCCAAGAGGGTTATCGAGTACGGTTATGTCGACCTGTGCCGCCTCTTCCACCCGCCGTTTCTCGTCGACAAAAAACGGTGGACGGCACCACTAATGCTGCGTCTACCAAACAAGCGGACGATCAAGGGAGACCTCACTTACGAGAAGACCCCTGACAAATCCATCGGGCGGACATTGGTCAAAGCGGCCGGCGGGTGGAAACAGACGGACAAGAGCGCCAAGGGGATGCCCGCCGAGGTGGAGATCAAGTGG
This sequence comes from Planctomycetota bacterium, assembly GCA_963582955.1. Taxonomy (GTDB): domain Bacteria; phylum Planctomycetota; class Planctomycetia; order Planctomycetales; family Planctomycetaceae; genus CAUZVF01. Next base: position 1,288 of record CAUZVF010000420.1, on the reverse strand, counting down.
CAGGGGGAACTGGCGTATGACAACAAATCGAAGCAGTGGATCACGGGACAACTCGCAATGGACGGTACCAGTGGGACGGCGGTCGACAGAGAAAAAGGACAAACTAAGAAAATTAAATTAACTTTCAGATTTGTAGCCGTGAAGCCCGAGTAGCTGCGGCGGCGCTACCGAATATGCCCGTAATTTACCGCAAACATTCTTCGAGGGATGGAAGATCGTTCGACCAACTCGAAGATCGGAACGTACAAAACTGAAGCAGACGCAACGACGCTGTATGTTGACAATTAGCCACCCAACCGGAGGACAGCCGCTAAGCCGCCTTCGGCGGACGCCTTGATCTTCACCGGGCGTTCCTTCTGGTTACAATGCAACCAGTCTGCCGACGTCAATCGCTTCGTTCAACTACGGCGTCGAAGTACTCAAGGGCCATGACGACCCAATGATGCGTGTTTTTGCAGTCCGCGAACTCGCGAGGTTTGGCCCGGATGCAAAGGCTGCCGTTCCTGCTCTCCGCGAATGTGCTCAGAGCAGCGACAAGAGTCTAGCCCAAAGTGCGGATGACGCACTCAAGAGAATCGACCATGAGGCAGACTGAAACGACGCGGACGTTTCTTCTCGCCATGCAACGTAAAGAGGAAATCGTGAACCTGGAGGCACAGGTTTGTGTGCGTGACCCGATGTGACCGTCATTGATTCCACGGGGTCGCCCAACACGGTCTGGCCGCTCTGTTTCGGCATCCATGCTGCAAACGCCTTCCGTCTTCATTCAACGCGGGCTCGCGACAACACGCACCAGCCGTGCCTCAGGTTTTCCTCAGATGGAGTTTTTTGGAGGCTCTCTGTTCTTCGCCTGGACCGACGCGACGAAACCTGCTCGGGTTCGTACAGCCCGGTTGCCGATCGCGCCCTGATAAACGTTGGAACTTCTGCGTGTGACCGGACAGCGGGCATTGGCGAGCCGGATGTGTCATCAAACGGCCGTTTTTGACACACCATTCTTGTGTCATCGTGCTGTTATCACCTCGGCCAAGGTTCGTCATTGCGATTGTAGATGCCGTTCTTGAACTCACTGAAAAAGTGCGGCAGAAGTGGATGCTCGATAGGAAGCACGCTCGAATCCGCGACGAGATTTTCCGATGCGGCATAGGTGCAGGTCAACGATCCGTCGACGAGTACGTGATACCACGGTTGATCGCGGTCAGGCTGTGTCTGGTTGTTGGAATACCATTTGTCGTCGGCTTGGCAGACCGCATCGCGGTCAACGACGACTCCCCGATAGCCGTAACGC
>CAUZVF010000419.1:0-5748 GCA_963582955.1 Planctomycetota bacterium | reverse complement strand
GTTTCTTCTTCTGACCACTGTGATAATACAGCGAGACGAGCGCGACCGTGCTTTGATTGTGTTCCAATTTCACGTCGAGGTTTCGCAGAATCGCATCCTCGGCGCGTTCCAGTTTTCCGTGTCGTTCCAGGACCCGCGCACACATCAGATTGGCCTGCCACACGTCGGTCGAATACTGCAATGCTTCTTGTGCCGTACGGACGGAACTCGGTTGGCGGAGGTATTCCTGAATGGCCGCCCGGTTGGCCAGTCCGGCGGCCAACATGTCGTCCTTGCGAAAATATCCGGCCGAGAGATCCGCCAGCCTGTCATACGTTTTCGCGGCGGCAAACAGTTGTCCCATCGACTGTTGAGTTCGCGCGATGTGATACCAGTACGGCGGGTAGCACTCCATGAATCGTTCCATTCGTTTCAAGACTCGCAGCCGCACTTGCGGATCGGCCTCGCGGACAGCCTCTTCCAGCGAATCCAGATCGTTGCCGCGGACCAGCCAACGGTCGGGGATGTTCCTTTTCTGTGCCATCTTCCAGAATGTGTCGAGAAACTGCGATGACTTGCTGACGACGGCCGTCATGCGTTGCTTGTCGATCCTCATCAGATCCAGGTCGCGGCGCAGGCCACTCTCGCGATAATCCCACCAACTGTTCGCGCCCGTCCGAATGGCTGACATGAATTGAGCCGTCGCGATTTCGGCGCCGAGCACGAATGTCGTCGCTCCCAACTGCCGGTAGAACGAGTCCTTGTACTTATCGCGCATGACTTCGCGTTCGCGGTCCGCAATCTGCACGTGCCCGATTTCTTCCAGCACCGACGAATACAGCCGAATGACTTCTTCGTCGGCGATTCCGTTCAGATCAAGGTTGTTGAGGATTTTTTCCTGTTCCTCGATCAGGACGCGTTTGGAAGGATACCGCTTGATGCGATGAAACGACGCGCGGCAGAAATTCAACGCAACTGCCGTCGATCGCGCGCGGTCTTCGTCGTCTTGCGATTCCGATCGGCGGGCCGGTGCGGCATCGTCGGCGGAAACGCACGGCGCATGCACGAGAATCGCGCACAGCGGAATGATACAAGCCAGAACGAATCGGTGGAGCTGTGGCATCATGTTTCAAGTCAGTCGTGGGAGAGAATCAGTTAATCAGTTCGCGTGCTAGATCGACTCGTTTAACGGCAACGACACGGGTGACGAATTCGAAGCGGTCTCTGATGAAATTCTACACGCTGAAATCGCGGTGCGCGTGTTGCGACGTGCCCGCGGTGGCAACTTATTCAAAACCGACGCGGGTTTCACCGACTAGGGAAACATGACCAAATCGGTTGACTTGTCCGGTCATGAGGACGCGGCCCTCACAAAGCATTTGCTTGTGCGGCTCGGCTTGCGCCCAACGCTCGCCTGGAATTGCCGACCGCGATTCACGCAACGTATTGGGACACAACGTATTGGGATACGCACCTACGCCGCACGTCGTTGCGGCCAAGCGTGCGCATCGGCGGGGAACAGAAGAGAATTTTCCGAACCCGTCGAGACTCCGATCACCTGCGCAATTCCTCGAACGACTGTCTCTTGCTGTTCGGGCCGCAGTTCCGGAAAAATTGGCAGTGCCAGGATTTCGCTGGCCGCGGATTCGGCTTCGGGCAACTCACCTTCGCGATATCCCAAGTCCTCGAAACATTGTTGCAGATGGAGCGCCACGGGATAGTAGATGGCACAGCCGATGTTCCGTTCACGCAGCGACTTCATGACTTCATCGCGGCGGCCGTCTTTAACGCGAATGCAATACTGGTTAATGACGTTGCGTCTTTCCGGAAGCTGACCGGGACAATCAATCGCATCCAATAGTCCATAATGCTGAAACAACTCATCATAGCGTGCTGCGTTTTGTTGGCGTCCGTCCGTCCATGCGTCGAGATGCTTCAGCTTCACACGAAGAACGGCCGCCTGAAGAGCATCGAGGCGGCTGCAGATCCCGACTTCGTTGTGTACGTATCGGCCGGATTCTCCGTGAACGCGCAGTCGCGTCAGCCGTTGGGCAATCTCGGGATCGTCGGTCGTGATCAGACCGCCGTCGCCGGCACCGCCCAGGTTTTTGGTTGGGAAAAAGCTGAAACAGCCCAACGTCCCCAGCACTCCGGCACGTCGGCCATGATATTCGGCTCCGATCGCTTGGCAGGCATCTTCAACAATCGAAAACCCGCCACGCACTGCCATTCGCCACAGCGGTTCCATTTCGGCACATTGGCCGAAAAGGTGGACGGGCATAATGGCTCTTGTCTTGTCGGTAATCGCCGCTTCGGCCGCTTGCGGATCCAGGTTGAAGCTGGCGGGATCGATGTCGGCGAACACCGGTTTCGCACCAACGCGATGAATGGCACTTGCCGATGCGAAAAAACTGAATGGAGTTGTGATGACTTCGTCGCCCGGCCCAATTCCCAGAGCCATGAACGAAAGAATCAGTGCGTCTGTTCCTGAAGCGCAACCGACGGCACATCGCGAGTCGCAATACTCGGCCACGTCACATTCGAATTCCGCGACCTCATCGCCAAGAATAAATCGCTGCTCGGAAAAAACTCGTTGAACGGCCTCGGTAATTTCCGATTCGATCGAACGGTATTGCTGAACGAGATCGATAAACGGCACGGGCTCATCAGGAAACGTCTCCTGATCAATATCGGGGCGCGCGACTAACGGCTGGTCATTCCGTGAGTGCGAATTGCCGGCCGGCCCGGATTGTCCGATTTTGATTTCAGGAGATTCTTGCTGTGGATGCGCGCGGTCGTCCATCCGGAGTGCTCCGTTTTCGTAACGCTTGGAATGATAGATGGGAAGAGAGCGTGCGTAATTTATGCGCGGGTTGAATCCGTGTCAAGATGGCCTGAGCGTCGAGAAAAACGGCATCAAAGCTGTTTCAGTACGTGTGAAATCAGCCCTTTTTGGCCTTTTTCTTCTTCTCGTTCGCCTCTTTCTTGGCCTGGGCAATGATGCCTTCTGGGTCATCTTCGAATGCCGTCCGGCAACCGCTGCAGCACACGTAGTAGGTCTTGCCCTTGTACGAGACTTTCGTCGTTCCCGCGCCACCCGAAACAATGCACTTGGGACCGGATTGGTCCGACGATGCCAGACGTGTTCCCTTGCGTGTATAACCAACTCCGGCGATTCGCGAATACGTCTTGCGCGTGGCGGGCCGCTTTTCGTGCAGGACGTTCAAGCGTTTCGGATTCGTCATGGTGATTGAAATCCGATAAACCTCGTTCTTCTTATCGGGCTTCGATTCGAGTGTCAGGGTTTTCTCCTTGAGTTTGCCTTCCAATTCTCGTTCGGTCTTGTCGGCCATCTTGGCTTTCATTCTGTAGACCTTGCGTTTTGGATCGTATGTCACAATCGCGGAATCCAACAGCTTGCTGTTCTTGGCGATGTAATGGATCGAAATGGAATTCTTTTTGAAATTCCAAACCCACGTCGCGGTTTCTTGCCACGCACCGCGCGCTGAGCCGCGTCGAGGTTGGCCGGTACCGCGCCAGCCGTCGATAATCGAATTGAATTCCGCAAGGGCCTTCTTGACGACTGCCCTGTTCTGTTCGTTGAGTTGCGATGGTTCGGCCGCCCATAGCGGGACGATTCCCGTCGAGCAAACTGTGAGAACGAGGAACGAGAGAAAACCTGCCACAGCGATTTGAACGGTACGTAGTTTCGCTGACATGAATGAAATCTCCGCTTTATTATGGTAACTGCCTTGGCGAGAAAAGATGACCGGCATCGCAAAGCCCCGACTTCTGTATCTAACACAAGAGCGCTGAAAGGGAACCGCCAAAACTGATCGCCGGCGACATTGTTCGCACAAATTGCCGGCACGTCGCTTTTCGGCAACGTTTTGTCGCCAGTGTGTCTCACTTGGTTAACACGCGCGGGGCCGGCTTTCAACCGTGGTTGCTAACGCGGATGGATAAAGATAATTCGCGACAAAGGTTAACGCACGACAAGTATCGACGTCGTCTTTGCGAACTAAGGTGGCACGTAATTTGCAACCTTAACGAATTGATTCAATTGAAAACAGTTTGTATTTCCGTGTTTCGTCAAATGAACAGTTATGGCTAGCTCATCTGACAATGATCGAAAGCCGATACCGTTTCCAACACGCGGAGTGGAACGGACCGTCATTGTCTTGATGCTTGGTTTTGTCACAATCATCGTGTTCTTTCTAGTGATTGCGGGGCTTGGTACCGTCGAGGACAACGGCCTTCGGCAAAAGAGTTCTGGCACGGCAGCGAACGGCGTGACAGACCGAACCGACGTCGTTCCAAACCCGGATTCGTCAACACCTTAGCATCGGATCCGCGTCAGTCACCGATACCTAGACCTTTGTTGGGAATGATCTTAGGATCAGAATCTGGGCGCTAGCCCAATGCCACTCACTTTGGATGTCACCCTCCTTTGGGAGGGTCGCGAGGGACGAGCGGGGAGGGACGAGCGTTGCAATTTGACGCAAGACGATTGACTTCGATCAACCCTCCCCGGCCGCTACCGCGCCCGACCCTCCCAAGGGGAGGGTAAAGTGAGTGCCATTGGGCGCTAGCCCACGGTTACCCTGCGATAACCGGACGCTAGCGCGTACCGGCTGATTTATGACAAAGCACTAGCCGCCGTTGCCAGTTAGCTCGCGGTAAAGTCCGGACAGTTTCTTGGAAATCGGGCCTGGAATTCCGTCTCCGATCTGACGCCCGTCCAGACTCACAACCGCGATGACTTCGGCAGCGGTTCCCGTCAGGAAGCACTCGTCAGCGACATAGATGTCGTGCCGCGTTAAGCTGGTTTCCAGCACCGTCAGGCCGCTGTCACGCGCCAGTCGAATCACCGTGTTGCGCGTGACTCCTTCCAAGATGCCGGCGTCGGCCGAGGGCGTGCTGATGCATCCATCTTTGACGATGAAGATATTGTCACCCGTGCATTCGGCAACTTCGCCCTTGTGATTCAGCATCAGTGCTTCGACAGCACCGGTGTCGGTGCCCTCGATCTTGGCCAAGATGTTGTTTAAGTAGTTCAGTGACTTGATTCGCGGGTTGAGCGCCTGCGGGTGGTTGCGAATCGTGCTCGCCGTCACCAGTTTCATGCCTTGTTCGTAAGTTTCCCGCGCGTAAAGCGTGATCGTGTCGGCGATGATGATGACTTGAGGGTTCGCGGTCTTGCGGACATCGAGCCCCAATGTGCCGGCACCGCGAGTGACCACCAGCCGGACGTAGCCGTCCCCGATCTCATTCGCGGCAACCGTGTCTCGAACGGCCGACGTCATGTCGTCCGCGGAAATAGGAATTTCCAGCCGGATGGCACCGGCACTTTCGTAGAGCCGGCCGACGTGTTCTTTCAACAAAAAGACATTGCCGCCATAAACACGAATTCCTTCGAAGACTCCATCACCATAAAGAAGGCCATGGTCGTAGACGCTGATCTTTGCTTCGTCCTTGGCGACGAGTTCACCGTTGATGTAAATTTTTTGAGACATAGGATTCCGTGATCTTTTTGAACGTCGCGGTCGCAGTTTTGCGGAAACTGTCATTCAAGTCACCGCAAACCAACAATTCTTGCAGAATCCGTGCCGAATATCCACCAGCCATTTAACCAGCGCCGCGAAGAGTCGTGGAGTCTTTTCGCTGTTTTGCCACGGCGAGCGGCAAGGCGCTACGCCAATGGCACTCACTTTGCTGACGGCATCGTTTCGTTATCGAGGAATGGCGTGGAAACTAAACCGGTATCTA
>CAUZVF010000418.1:0-5769 GCA_963582955.1 Planctomycetota bacterium | reverse complement strand
AACCCTCCCCGGCCGCTACCGCGTCCGACCCTCCCAAAGGGTGGGTAAAGTGAGTGCCATTGGGCGCTAGCCTGCGGTTTCCCATTGGTACATTCCTCATCTGTCGCTCGCCCTAGTCAATCAAGACCAACCGATGCACATCGAATTGGAGCCCATCCAACAGACAGACCTTGAGCCTCTGCTTGAATGGGTTGGTACGTATGAGCAAATGGTCCAGTGGAGCGGTCCTTGGAATTTCGAATTCCCGCTGGATAAAGATCAGCTCGCGCAATTCTTCCTGACGGACACGAGTCCCGACGGACCGCGGCGAATGCAGTTCAAGGCGGTTGATGCCGAATCGGGCGCAATAGTGGGGCAGATCGGGTTCAGCAGGATTTGGGATAAGACAAACGCCGCACATCTCGGCCCGGCCATCGTCGCGCCGACCGCGCGCAACGCAGGCATTGGTTGTCAATTGGTACGGCAGTTGCTTACGATTCACATGGCCAGAATTGTTTCGACTGAACGTCAACGCCGTCGAGGTGTCGTTTCTTCCGAGCGAGTCAAAGGCCGAACTTCGAGAACGAATTGCATGCGGCAGCGAGGAAGAGGAGACGGAAAATTGGCTTCACAAATAACAGAAGGTGCATATTGAAATCGGCGCGGATAACGAACTGTCGTTCTATTACTTGGACTTCTTGATCTCGGTTGGCCCATGTTGCTCATGTTGGAATTAACATTAGAGCGAACATGATCACAATCCGACATGAACAGCCCGGCGATGCGAGTGAGGTTCGAGACGTTAACCTGCGCGCGTTCGGCGGCAGTGACGAGGCGGACCTCGTGGACCGACTTCGCGTTTCGTGCTCCGATGCGATCTCTTTGGTTGCCAACAACAAAGACCAGCTTCTCGCACACATTCTCTTCTCACCGGTCGTCATCGAGTATTCGGATCACGAGATGTCGGGAATGGGATTAGCGCCCATGTCGGTGCTGCCGCAGTACCATCGTCAGAGTATTGGTTCGAAACTGGTTGAAGCTGGCCTCGAGGCAGTGCGCGCGTCCGGCCATCCGTTCGTCGTGGTGGTGCTCGGTCATCCTGAATACTATCCGCGTTTCGGCTTCGAAAGGGCGTCGAAGTACGCGGTGACTTGTGAGTTCGACGTCCCAGATGAGATGTTTATGACCTTGCTGCTCGACGAACAAAGCCCTTTGCTGTCAGGCGTCGCAAGATATCACCGAGAATTCGATGTTTGGAAATAGCGACTTCTTTCCTCGAACCTATGAGTATGAGAATCCTTGTCACCGGCAGTTCTGGGCATCTGGGCGACGCGTTGGTCCGTACATTGCGGGACGCTAATCACAAGGTCGTCAGTCTGGATGTTAAGCCGTCACCGTTTACGACGGTGGTTGGATCGATCACCGATCGCCAGTGCGTCAAGACTTGTATGACGGGAGTGCAAACGGTCTATCATACCGCAACGTTGCACAAGCCTCATGTTGTCACTCACAGCATGCAAGAGTTTGTCGACACGAACATTCATGGAACCTTGACTTTGCTGGAAGAAGCCGCTGCCTGCCGAGTCGTTTCGTTCGTGTTCACCAGCTCAACGAGCGTATTGGGTGACGCCCTTAGACCCCCACCAGGAACGTCGGCCGCTTGGGTGACAGAAGAGGTCACACCGATACCCAAGAACATTTACGGTGTTACGTAATTGGCGGCCGAAAACCTATGCCACCTTTTCCATCGGAAGCGTAGTCTCAATTGCATTGTTCTTCGCACATCTCGATTCTTCCCAGAAGAAGACGATGACAAGGCAAAGCGCCAGGCTTATGACGGCGACAATGCGAAAGCTAACGAGTTTCTCTTTCGACGCGTCGATCTGGAAGACGTCGTTGCCGCACACCTTTCGGCCTGCGAAAACGCTTCGTCAATCGGTTTCGGGAGATACATCATCAGTGCAACGACGCCGTTCTTAACCGAAGATCTTACTGAGCTGCGCACCAACGCGCCGCGCGTGTTGCGACAACGAGTTCCCCAGCACGAGCAAATCTATCAACGCCGCGGATGGAAAATGTTCGATGGGATCGATCGAGTCTACGTCAACCAAGCAGCGCGAAAGGAACTAAAGTGGGAACCCAAATACGATTTCGCTCACGTACTGAGCAGACTGAGTGAGCGAGGCGATCCGCGCAGCCCGCTTGCGAAAGCCGTTGGTTCGAAAGGCTATCACTCTGTCGTGTTTGACGAGGGGCCGTATCCCGTTGAGTGAATGGCTGTTGGCTGCCTTGACAGTCGAGCTACGGCATCGCGTGAACCCCGATCGTCTGGTGGAAATCGAGGTAGACGCCATTGTTGGCGATGGTTCGAGGTGAACGACATGCGTTATTGTGTGTCTTCAGGTTTCAACCCAGCAGCGCGTGACGACAATTTGGCAGGCTACGAACACCCACGCGCCGACAGATGGTTGGACCGGCGCGACAAGGCGAACCGTGCATGAAACAGACAATCGGCTATGTGGCCCTCGTCGTGAAGGACTACGACGAAGCGATCAAGTTCTACGTCGACGTGCTTGGCTTTACTCTGATCGAAGACACATTCATCGAAGCCCAAAACAAGCGGTGGGTGCTTGTGGCACCGCCCGGTTCCACGGAAACGCAGATCTTACTCGCCCGCGCCGTCGTTGAGGATCAATCCTCGCGCGTTGGAAACCAAACCGGCGGCCGCATTTTTTTGTTTCTTCACACCGACGACTTCTGGCGCGATTTCAATACGTTCAAGAGCAAGGGGGTTGTGTTTGTCCGCGAACCGAAAGAAGAAAGCTACGGCACGGTCGCCGTATTCGAGGATCTGTACGGCAATCTATGGGACTTGTTGCAACTTAGGCCTGGGAAACGTTTTCGGACTGCACCGACATGAGATTCGGTTTTTCTGGAAATATGCGCGTCAACGCGAATTGCATTGCAAATGAAACGAGAACCGGCTTGTTTTCTTGCTGTGAACTGCTTTCTTGCGGCCGTAAACGTCGTGGGCTCGGTTTCCGTCGTTCGATTGCTGACGATCATCAACAAAAAAGCGGCACCCCCTGTGAAAGGGGAGGCCGCTTTGTCGCGAGTTTTGGAACCAATTAATCGAAACGCTTTTGGTCTGTTAGGTGTTTGGCCTCAACGACGCGTGCGGATGAAGATCACTACCTGGAGAACAAAGAAGCCGCGAGAGTTCGTGCGATCGCTAAAGTACGCATCGAATTGTTGCAAATCGGAATTGATGTTGAATAAATGGATGTTGCCCTGAAAATACTCGCAAACCTGCAAGTACGTAATTTAAGGTCGTTGTCAAAGGACGCATCGTTAATGCGAAGCCGCCTTAGCTTAGATTCCTGAGAATCGACACAACACTAGCTGGCAAAGAAGTCAGAAACTTTCGCGAACCTTCTTGGAGAGTCGGACGTCTAATCTTTCACCGAAACAACGAACCAACCTTTGCGAGCCGCTTGGCTCCGCTTGAAATGAGGATTCCGAAAATGATGGTTTTGAGGTCAAGTCTGACATGCGAACCAAACGGTATAGGGCCGTTTGCCGCCGGTTTGCGGATTGAAAAACCGCAATCGGTGAATACGCAGCCCTTGCCGCGTTTGCGCCTGTGACACTTGGCCTCAATCCAAATGAGCTTTCTCATAGCCCGGTGTCACCAAGACATCGGGCTTTTTTTACGTCCCAACCAGATTCCAATGGGCTGGTAGCTGAGATGCGACCACCCTACGGGCGGTGCCCGGCGGCGGTTTGAAGAACCGCAGACGAGGATTCGAGCGCCTCCCGGCCCACTTCGCCCGCCACAGGCGGTTTGTGCCTGCGGCAGCTTTTTTGATGTCACCGAGTAAAGCAACAACGATGCCCCGTTCGTCTAACGGTTCAGGATGCTGGTCTTTCACGCCGGCGATGCGGGTTCGATTCCGGGCACCGACCGGAGGTTGGTCCGGGGTACTACACGGCCTGTTAGTGAAATTGGATATCACGAGACGCTTCGAACGTCTTATTCCGGGTTCGAATCCTGGGCGGGCTACTAGCAACCGAGGCCGCCGAGCGAGGAACGAGGATGAAGGGCGAGGGCGGTAGGATCGCGAAAATACTGCGTTCCAACTGAACACATTCGGGTGTGGGGGAATTTGGCAACCCGCGTGGTTTGGGACCACGAGATTGTCGGTTCGAATCCGATCACCCGGACTGCGGCGCTCGCCGCGTTGTGCTTGCGGCCGCTTGAGTGTGTGGCTGCCGCAGGCACAACCCAGCGGATGCTGGCCCGGTCGTTCAACGGTTAAGGACGCCGTCCTGATAAGGCGGAGACGAAGGTTCGACTCCTTCTCGGGCTACTAGCAACTGAGGCCGCCGAGCGATTATCGAGGGTGAAGGACGAAGGCGGTAGTGAAACAAGCAACGAAGGAGACTGACATGGTGATGCTGCAGCGTTTGAAACGGATATCCGCGACCAACAAGGGGTCGTGGTGTAACGGCAGCACAGCAGACTTTTAATCTGCACGGTGGGGGTTCAAATCCCTCCGGCCTCTTTGAGCAGCGAGCCGTCATCGGCAGTTCGTCCTGCGGCCCGTAGCTCAATGGTGAGAGCAGGCTCCTTATAAGAGCACGACGACGGTTCGACTCCGTCCGGGCCGATTGAGTCGAGAGACGAGAGACGAGAGAAAGTCATAATTGAAACAGATCTGGACACTCGTCTCCAGACTGACAAACGGGATCGAGGTGTTAGTGGCAGCATCCCCGGCTCTTAACCGGGCGGGTCTGGGTTCGAGCCCCAGCGGTCCTGCTGGAATAGTTGAGAGTCAAGAGTCGAGAGCAACAAACAAACAGGCAGGCAGTGATTCCGGCTCTCGACCCTCGACTCTGGACCTTTGACTCTTGCAGCACTGGTCGTCTAGCGGCAAAGATTCCGCACCCGTAATGCGGTGACGTGGGTTCGAGTCCGGGCACCGCCCGTAGGGTGGTCCGGTGCTCTTGATGTTCTTTGACAATTGAAAACAGCACAAGCGCCCATGATGTAGCGGCAGCCTACTGCCTTGCCATGGCGGAAGTGCGGGTTCGACTCCCGCTGGGCGCTTTCTGAGATGGGGAGAAAAAGGAGAGGGGAGACAACGGCCCCCAATCTCCTTGTCTCCCACTCTCCGTGTCTCCATTGCGGTGGGTCCCGTGTTGGTACGGGAAGGCGGCTGTTAACCGCCATGACGCAGGTTCGATTCCTGCCGCCGCAGCTCGAATACGAAATGGAAGTCATCCGGCTGCGACCAACCTTCGGTCGGTGCCCGGGAGCCTGTCTCGAAAACAGGTGGCGGCCTTGCCTGCTTGTGGGTTCAAGTCCCACGGCTTCCGCTGATGACAACAGTGTGCCCTTGGCCGAGCGGCAAAGGTTCCAGGCTTCCAACCTGGCGAGGCGGGTTCGACTCCCGCAGGGCACTCTTTCGAGACGGGGAGCATGGGAGACAAGGAGATGGGGAGAAAGTTCTCCTTGTCTCCCCCACTCCCGATCTCAAATTGCGGGGTAGTTTCTGCTGGTAGAAATCTGTGGCTTTGAACCACGGGTACGCAGGTTCGATTCCTGCCCCCGCAACTGCGTGCAACAACAACTATTGCGGTGGGGCCTGTGCTGGTACGGGCAGGCGGCTCTGAACCGTCGTGACGTGGGTTCGATTCCTACCACCGCTACCTGCGGCACAGCCGCTTTGATTAGGAAGTCATCCGGCCGGATGAGGAGCCTGTCTTGAAAACAGGTGCGGGTTAATC
>CAUZVF010000417.1:0-5786 GCA_963582955.1 Planctomycetota bacterium | reverse complement strand
TCCCGTAATGATGTTCATAATCACGCCAGCCGAAATGATGGCCATCCGCTGGGCGACGGATTTGTTGGAATAAGAACGCGGATCCTGAGCGATCTCTTCGCTCGACAGTTGGCTGGGATCCATGTCGTCCTGGCCGAGCATCTTGACGTAACCGCCGAAGGGGATCGCCGACAGAGCGTATTCCGTACCGCCCTTTTTCTTACTCAACAGAATCGGACCAAACCCAATACTGAATCGCTCGACGAATACGCCGCACCATTTGGCGACGGCAAAGTGCCCAAGCTCGTGAAAAAAAATCACGAGCCCCAGGCCGATGGCCGCATAAAGGATTTTGAATGTCGTATCGAGGATTCCGCTCAAACTAAACGCGGCTAAGATTTCCAACGTTGTATCTCCTGACGCGCCCACTCGTCGAGCTGCAGCAACTGCGCCAACGTTGGGTTCGGGTCGAATGTGTGTGCATTAAGAACCGCGCGGCAGGCGCGCGGGATGTTACGGAATTGTAACTCATCATTCAGAAACCGTTCAACAGCGACCTCGTTGGCGGCGTTCAGCACCGCGCCGCACGTGCCGCCGCGCCGGGCCACTTCGAAACCCAATTCCAACGCGGGAAAGGCATCGAAATCGGGAGGCTCGAAATCCAGCGACATCGCTGTCGTCCAGTCAATTCGCGGACCGGATCCTTCAGTCCGTACCGGATACGTCAATGCATACTGAATCGGCAACCGCATGTCGGGCGGAGAAAGTTGGGCAATGACTGACCCATCAACGAATTCAACGAATGAATGCACGATCGACTGTGGATGCACGACGACTTCGATCTGATCGGCGTCCAAGTCGAACAGCCACTTCGCCTCGATGACTTCCAATGCCTTATTCATCATGGTGGCCGAGTCGATCGTGATTTTCGGTCCCATGTCCCACGTGGGATGTGACAGGGCTTCTTCGCGAGTCACGTTTTCCATCTGTTTGGCCGACATTCCGCGAAACGGACCGCCGCTCGACGTCAACACGATCCGCCGCACGTCTTGCTTGCGACCGGCTTGCAACGCCTGAAAGATCGCGCTGTGTTCGCTGTCGACCGGCAACAACGTTGCCCCGGATTTGCGTGCCATTTCCATCACCAAAGGTCCGGCAACAACCAGAGTTTCCTTATTGGCAATGGCGACGCGTTTTCCAGATTCGACCGCCACCCACGTCCCACGCAATCCCGCCGCACCGACAATTCCGCACACGACGGTGTCAATTTCGGGATCGCCCGCGACACGCTCGATACCGGATTCTCCGAACAGTAACTCGGTCTTGGCCGAGAAAGCATTGGCTGGAATAAGCGCCCGCTGAGATTCGTCACTGACGACTGAAAAGCGAGGATGAAACTGCCGAGATTGTTGGCTCAGTAGTTCCCAACTACGATGAGCGGTGATTGCCGCAGCATTCAGGCCCCCGTTTCCCGACGCAATGACATCCAGGCAACTGGTGCCAATCGACCCGGTCGAACCTAATACGGCAACTCGATTCATCAATTCATGACCGAAGACTATACGCAACAAATTCGATACAACCGGCCTCTTTTTGCTGGCATTCTAGGAGCCATTTCGGTTCGTAGCAAGAAGCTTGTTACGGAGTACGGAGTTGACCGGAGCCTGATCGCGGCATAAAGTTCGAATGATCCCCGTCTCATATCCGATAAGAATCCCACATGTCCGACACGGAACCACCCGAACCACAAACTCCTGATTCCGAGCAGCCGGAAAAGCAGCCGCAAGGCGGAGACGAAAAGCGTCCCGAACGCCAATCGAACAATCTGTTGTGGTACTTGGTGATCTTCGGCGTAATTGCCGCTCTGGTCATTTCCATCGTGCAACGCCGGCCGACCGGAAAGCAAGTGGCGTTCAGTGAGTTCATACGCGGCCTTGATAGCGGGAAGTACGGAAAAACTAATGTCTATGAATTGACAATCGGCCTCGACTATATCCGGTATCAGGATCAACCCAAGCCGAAAGACGGCGAGACAGCCACGGCCAAGGAGACAACAAAATCCTTTCGGATTCCCGTCGTCGCCCTCACCGATTCGATTCTGGCACAACTCACGAAAAAGCTCGACGAGAAGGGCATTGTGTACAGCGGCGACGAACCGCCGGCTGAGTGGCAGCAGTATCTGGCACTGTTGTTCTTCCCGTTGCTATTTTTGGTGTTTTTGATCTTCATTTTCCGCCGGATGGGCGGAGCGGGAACGGCGATGTCGTTCGCTCGCAGCCGTGGAAAGCTGTACGCCCAGGAAGACGTCAACGTCACGTTCGATGACGTTGCCGGCATTGACGAGGCAGTCGACGAACTGAAAGAAGTCGTCGAATTCCTGAAGAATCCCGGCAAGTACCAGGCCTTGGGTGCTCGCATTCCTCGTGGAGTTCTGCTGGTTGGTCCTCCCGGTACGGGAAAGACCATGTTGGCCAAAGCAGTCGCCGGAGAAGCGGACGTCCCGTTTTATGGGTTATCCGGTTCCGACTTTGTTGAAATGTTTGTCGGCGTCGGAGCAGCCCGCGTGCGCGACATGTTCCAGCAGGCGGGGCAACGCTCACCGTCAATTATTTTCATCGACGAACTTGATGCCCTGGGAAAAGTCCGTGGCAGCGGAATGCCCGGCGGGCACGATGAACGCGAACAAACACTGAACGCGCTGCTTGTCGAAATGGATGGTTTCTCGACCGAGCAAAGCGTGATCGTCATGGCGGCCACCAACCGCCCCGAAACACTCGACCCGGCATTGATGCGTCCGGGACGCTTCGACCGTCACGTCCTTGTCGATCGGCCGGACATCAAAGGCCGCGAAGCGATTTTGAAGGTCCACGTTGTCAAAATCAAAATGGACGACAGCGTCGACATCAACCGCATCGCCAAGCTGACTCCGGGATTCGTCGGCGCCGATCTGGCAAACCTCGTCAACGAAGCCGCGCTGCTGGCTGCCCGGTCCGACAAGAACAGAGTCACGATGATCGAATTCGAAGAGGCCGCCGAACGTGTTATCGCGGGTCTCGAAAAGCATACCCGCATCATCCAAGAAGATGAAAAGCAACGCGTCGCGTATCACGAATGCGGCCACGCTCTGGTCGCCTGTACGTTGCCAAATACCGATCCCGTCCACAAGATTTCGATCATCCCCCGCGGCATGGGAGCACTGGGTTACACGCTGCAACGGCCGGAAGAAGAAAAACACCTGATCATGCAGTCGGAACTGCAAAATCGTATCGCCGTGTTGCTGGGCGGCATCGCGGCCGAAGACATCATCTACGGAGAAACGTCAACCGGCGCCCAAAACGACTTACAGCGAGCCACCGACATCGCTCGCAAAATGGTCACGGAATTCGGCATGAGCCCCAAGCTGGGCCGAGTTCACTACAGTGAAACTCGCAGTTCCCCATTTCTCGGAGGTTCCGGATACCCAAGCGAACCCGTCCATAGCGAGGACACCATTCGCGAAATCGATCTCGAAGTAAAACGCATCGTCGAAGAAGCATCGAATACCGCTTACGAAGTCCTCACCGACCGCCGCAAAGCGCTGGAACACATGACACGCGATCTGATCGAAATCGAGGTCATGGACGGCGACCGGCTGAAAGAGATTCTGGACCAATACAAAACCGGCCCCCAAATCAAACCCGGAACCCACGCGGCGACATCCAAAGATTCCACGGACGCCGAATCCCGCCCAGCCGACGACCCAACCCGAACCGAATCGGCCGACGGCGCATAAGTCGAATGTGCCTGTCCGAAATGCTGGTCCGAATAGTCTGACTCTCACGGATCAATATACATTTCGATACCGAAGAGTTAAATGGATTCCAAGTACAAGCATGGAAAACATGAGAACAAGAAATGGTCAGACACTTGGGAAGTCCGTAGCGGTCATCTTTGGGAAAGTAGTTCTCGGCCAAATTGCTCTTCCGTCCGGAGTTCTCCTATTTCATAATTGAGCAATTGCTCGATAACATCTCCCGTCGACCTGCCATTCCAAGAAATCTCGTTGTCGCATTGCCTTTCGTTGACATCGCACGGGCAGTCACCAAAAGTTTCCACCACCGGTGGCCTTTGCACGCTCGTAAATTTAGCCACTTCCCAAATAGGATCATTGTCGATCTTGCTCCAATTGAGGTAATGGTCCCGACAAACCTGTGGCGTGTTTCCCATCATCCGCGCCAACGTCTCAATGTTCGTCGGCCTTCCACTCCAGTAGCCCTCCAGAATCTTTTTGGCGTACGTATGGCGGCAAGAATACATGCAGCAATCGCTGTGGTGCTTTCTTATTTCGGAAACCCGCATACCACCATAGCCACAATGGATTTTCTTGCTTCCGAACTTTTTCCGCTGATCGGACGAAAGCTTCTTCGCCCCGCCGTCCTTGTCTTTGTCCCTAAACTCGGGCATGTCGAACCTATTGCGGTACTCGGGCGGGCGGCCGAAACAAAAGTCAAACAAGGTGTCGGACCGATCCGCATGTGTCTTCGCCGCACCGTTCACTTTCACGTCTGTGAGGTAACCCACGGAGAACGGCATAATGGAAGAAGACAACACGACGAAAGGAAAACGCGATGATGTGGATGGAGTGGTACAACGAACTGTGGAAGCCTTCCTGGACGCCAGCACCGGCGACCATCGGGCTGATCTGGCAGATTCTCTATCCGGTGATCCTCGTCACGTTCGGCTATGTCTTCGTACAGGCGTTCCGACAGAAGGTTCCCTGGATCGTTGCTCTGCCGTTCGCCATCAACCTCGTCGCCAATATCGCCTTCACGCCGATCCAGTTCGGCCTGCGTAACCTTCCTTTCGCCGCCGTTGATATTCTGATCGTTTGGACCACGATCATCTGGATGATGATCGTCATCTGGCCGCATTACCGATGGGTGGCCGTGGCCCAGGTGCCGTACTTCGTGTGGGTTTCAATTGCGACCGTGCTGCAACTCAGCATGACGTGGAAGAATTGGGGATCATGACGAACGATTCCTCAATCCGCCTGGGCCTGTGCTGCATCTTCCGCGACCAGCCGATCAAGTTTCGCAACACGACGGTCAAAGCCAACAGTAAGATGGATCGTGATGCTGCTCTTGCGAAGTTGTCGGAACTCTGCATGGCGAACGCCGACGCATTGCAGGCATCGCTGCAATTCTGTGCCGACAACGGAATCGGCTGCTTCCGCATCAACAGTCAACTCTTGCCGCTGAAAACTCACGCTGGGTGCGGCTACGACGTGGCCGATCTTCCTGAAGGTGCTGAAATCGTTCGACGATTCAAGGAGTGCGGCGAATTCGCCAGAGATCACGACATCCGAACGTGCTTCCATCCCGATCAGTTCGTTGTGCTGAACTCGCCTCGGCCCGACGTGGTGGACCGATCCATTGCCGAACTTGAATATCAGGCTGAGGTCGCTGAATGGATTGGAGCCGATGTCGTCAATATCCACGGCGGCGGGGGTTATGGTGACAAGCCGAATGCTCTGGCCCGATTCGCCAGTAACCTGAGCCGCCTGTCAGACCGGGCACGAAGCCGACTGACGGTTGAGAATGACGACACCACCTACACGCCATCAGAACTGCTGCCGGTGTGTCGGGCTGAAGGCATTCCGTTGGTCTACGACGTTCACCATCACCGCTGCAATCAGGATGAACTCTCAGTGGAGGAAGCCACCGAGCAGGCAATCGCTACCTGGGATCGGCAGCCAATGTTTCACATCTCCAGCCCCATCGAAGGCTGGAAGGGACCAAAGCCGAGACGCCATCACGACTTCATCGACG
>CAUZVF010000416.1:0-5793 GCA_963582955.1 Planctomycetota bacterium | reverse complement strand
CAAGATTCCGCAAGAACTGCGGCCGATCTTGATACGCCGGTGAATGACTGAAGTTGCCGACGAACAAATCCAAGTGCCCATCGTTGTCTAAATCGCCCCATGACGAGCCAATCGTATGCCCCCAAGCACCGAGGCCGCCATCGCCGGCCGTCTTAAACTCTGCTGCGATATCCTTGAACGTTCCTTTGCCGTCGTTTTGCAAAAGCAAATTCGGTTGCAGCCGATAATTTGATACGTATAAGTCTAAGTCGCCATCTTCGTCAAAGTCGGCCGGCGTGATACCGCGTGCGCGGCGGATAGTTTTTTGAAGCCAATGTTCGACAAAACGCTCGCCCTTCTGATTCAACCAAATCACATCCGGGAACTCCTTAGATGGCCAAATCTCGTAGCCGCAAACATACAAATCCAAATAGCCGTCGCCGTTGAAATCACCCCAAGTCGCGCCCAAACTGACCCTTGTCGGCAATTCTGGTATGCCTTTGACCGCTTCAAAGCTTTTACCCTGTTGGTTGCGAAGAAGCGTTCCTTTGCCCGACCAACCAAACAAATCCAAATACCCGTTATTGTCAAAATCGCCCCAAATGCCTGGTCCTATTGCGGGTACATCGGGAACGCGCGTGAATTTTCCTTGCTGATTCTGCCACAGTTGGCTGCCGGTGTAGAGATCGACCCAACCGTCGTTGTTGAAATCTCCCCAGGCTGCAACTCCACTCGACATCCCCGTCAAGCCAACCGATCTTGTTACGTCCTGAAACGGCTCGACGGCAGACAAGGAGCGACAGGAGAGCCAGCTGCCGATACAAAAGCCGATCAGTAAAACAAAGCGAGACATTGAGGTGTTGTTCTCTATTGTGTGAATTTCGGGCAAGCGCCGGACGGACCCGAACTGGCAGGCTGGATCTCCGAAATTCGCCATGGCAATTCCCTGAGTGAATTCGCCCTATGTCGAAACTCGTTGATCGGTCGCCTGGCTGTCGCGACATTATCGATGACTGCTCAATGATAACGTCAAACAGGTCTCAATGGGAGCGGCTGCATCAGGCGATGGGTGGAGTCCCGTTCTTCCGTAAAACCTTCCTTGATCGGACGCGCCGACAGACATTCTGACCGGTGTCTTCGGGCCACGCCCGATTCCGAGAAAACGTATGAGTTCTCGGGGCACGTGTGGAGTCCGCGAAAAGGGTCGTATTACGGTGTGTCCGCGAATTGACGAGTTTCGCGGACAGAATCGGGGCTGATCGCAGGCGACCTTCCCTGGATGAACTTCATCACAGATCGAACTCTATTGCATTTCGATGAAACGACGCGCCAGTGAAAACGTTGATTCTGTGACTTGTTGCACGAACATCTGAGTGAAGGAAACAATCTCAACTACAGGACGTCGAGCAGCTTTGTCATGACGAGGTGATTCACCCTCCATCTCGTGAATGCATGCGACGCTGCTGCCATCAATGATTGAACATGAACTCCTGGCTCGTCAGCAACGCCCACATCACGTCTTCGGCACCGTGGGTGCGATTGTCGGAATCGGTCAGATACTTCTTTGCAGCGGCCCGCTCGCGCTTCGTGGGCAAGCGGCTTAGCACGGTGACGTACAGGTCTTCGATCAACTGGTCGTCGCCCGTCTTCGACCCCAGGAGCCTCGCGAGCGTACCGTCCTTGTCTCGCACTTTTTCGATGACCGTTTCCCCGCAGACAAAGTGCATAACCTGCGGCAGCGTTGTGGCGCGGGAACGGACACATTCGCAGGCGGTCATGCGCTCGTTCGGCCGCCCGAACATCGTCAGAAATCGGGATCTGACGTTCGTCAGCGGCAAATTGACGGCACGGACGCCAGGCGCGCCGATTCGATACTTCTCGGCGACGCCTGTGACCTGGACGATGGAGTCCAGCAGCACCTCGGCTCGCAGTCGCCTGAGGTAGGAATGCGAGAAGTTCATCTTGTCCGTGTTATTAGTTTCGTTGACCTTGGAACTGAGTTGATAGGTACGCGAGTTGAGAATCGTTCGGGTCAGGTGCTTGAAGTCGTACTTGCGGACGATTAAGTCATCGGCTAGCGCGTTCAGCAACGGCTCGTTGACAGAGGGATTACTGAACCGCATATCATCGACCGGATCGACGATGCCTCTGCCGAACAACCGGCCCCAGACACGATTGACGATAGCGCGCGCGGTCAGCTTCTTCGCCGGGCCGAACAGCCAGTCGACAAACGTGTCGCGGCGGTCGTGAGTAGCGGAGATCTTGACCTGGGTGCCGTCCAGCAGTCGCAGTTTTCGTATCTTGTTTCGTTCCCATGGCAAGTACTTTTCGGGCGGAACGAAGCGGTGGATATCTCGGCCGTAGGGATCGTAGGCACCTTCCTTGTAACCTTGTCTTTCAAAGAAGACTTGCAGCGCTTTGTAGTCTCGTTGCTTCCAGACGTCGAAGGGGTGGTCATGACATTGCGCGCATCGAAATCGGACTCCCAGGAAGAGCTGCGGGACCGTTTCGACCTTGGGCAGCTGGTTGGTGGCAAACGTCATGGCCGGATTCTGTATCGAGCCGCCCTTGCCTGCGACGACCGCGCGGACGAACTTGTCGTACGGTAGGTTGCGGTTGAAGGCGTCGCGCAGCCAAAACGAAAACGTCCACATCGCCTTGAAGCGGGCCGAGTCGCCTGATTCGGTCGTCCCCGACAGTTCGGCCCAATACAGCGCCCACTGATCGCCGAATCCTTCGCGGTCCAGCAGTTCGTCAATCTTTCGGCTTCGTTTGTTCGAGCTGGTCTCAGCGAGAAACGCTCTCAATTCCGTCGGGGATGGTGGCAGACCGATCGTGTCAAGGCTGGCTCTGCGTAGGAACTCGGCGTCGGTCGTGAGTTCAGACGGAAGCACTTGGATTCGCTGCAACTTGGCGTGGATGTGCTTGTCGATAAAGTTATTGGTAGGCGGGTTGCTCCACTCGAAATCCGGCTTGTGACGCAGCACCTGGAAGCGACTGAGGCCCATCTGCCCCAAGAATCTCACGAAGATGGCGGCCTCACCTTCGCGTTTGCAGGTGACCAGGCCGTGCGAGTTGACTTCCATGACTCCTTCGTTCGACAACTCGTAGATGGTCAGATGCGTTACATCGCGAACGCGGCCATCGGCGAAGTGGGCTCGGACGATGAGTTGTTGCTGTGGCTTAGGGGCGTGCTTTTTATCACCACTCCGCCTTTCTCCATCAAGTGGCATGGCGTTGACGGCGATGACTCTTAACCTGGGGATGACCTCAATTCGTTTCAGCTCGATAGCTTTGCCGACGTCAGACTTGGCTCCTTCTTCTAGCCATTGACGAAGAGTGCGATAGAACTCGGAGTCCACTTCAAACCGTTTGCCGCCGCCGTGTTCGATCTGCGCAGTTGGCATCTGCAGGATCAAGCTTTCTTCGGGATACTTCAGGTCGATGCGTCCGGAATCTGTGTCAGCGACTGCCTTGTGATCCGCAGCCAAGTCGTATCCGCGCAGGCTGAGCTTGAATTCGCCTTTGCCTTTGCTGTGTCCGTGGCATGCCCCAGCATTGCATCCAGCCTTGCCGACGACGGCCATCACCTGGTTGGTGAAACTGACCGGCGCGGCTTGTTTCAGATCGCCGCTTGTGACCTTCACGGTGGCCGTCTTCCCAAATCCTTTCACTCGCACGACGGTTTGTCCCTGACCGGTAGGGCGGATGACTCCCGCTTTGTCCACAACGGCGACTTTCGGATCGGCCGATTTGAAAACAACATGCCGAGTCGCGTCGCGCTGGTAACCGCCGGCCGCTGCCGTCACGATCAGTTGTTGGCGTGAGCGGGCGTCGGTGAGTCGCACCTCGGAGGGCGTGACCGTCAGACGTTCGACTTTGACGTCGGGCGACTCGGCACAGATTGCCGCAGACAATAATACGACGATGACCATGGCAGACATCCAGACGACCTCAATTCACGTTAACACCGCGCCACAACCTCTATTCTGAATCTTCCAGACCTCCCTGGCTAATTCGACAGGCTGGAAGCCTATCCCACGTGTTTTTGGGCGCAACGCGCCACACCTCGTTGGCTACTCTTTAGTCGTCACACATACAAGTTTCCGCACTCGAAGGTTCCACGTCATGTGTGTTTGGGCCGCATCCGAGAGATACAGCCTTCGCTGGGCGATGCGACGGATTGTCGTTCCGTCGTCGCGAGTCGCTTCTCCGACGATGACGACTTCGAACGGATCGCGAGGGGCTGCGGCCGTTGCGATGCACGTCAGTTCCGTTTCAGTCTTCCCGGCGGGGATCTCACCCGGTTTGATCGTCACGCCCTTTGGAACATTGACCGCTTTCAGGCGGATGGCCCCTTTGAAACCCTGAAACGGACCGGAGTGGCCCGGCTCTTGTTTTGCTTCGCGCCGGACTGAGATCTTCAGTTTGACCTCTTTGCCGATCGGAAGAGCCAGCGTGTCGGACGGGTCCATCTTGTACCAGCCACCCTTTTCGGCCGTGTAGGGAGTTTGCTGCTTGCCCAGGCGCAGATCGAAGTCCGGGCCGCCGCGTTCGATCGTCATGCGATAGGGGAACTCGATGCCCCCATTGCCGCTTGTGTCGCGCAATTCGACGACGACTTCATTAGTCTGTTTGGGAACTTCGAACGTCAGCGCCGGATCGGGGTTGCCTCGGTAGTACTCGTCGTCGTTTTTCGCCAACAGCTTTTTCGCGACCGGGTCGTAGACCATCAGGTATCCGTCCAAGTGCGAGCCCAGGTAGAAGGCGTCGACGATCACTCGAACGTGCTGGCCCGGTTTGACCGCGATTCGGTAACGGTCGCCCTCACCCGGCTTGCTGATGCGACCGTTGATGGTCACAGGCCAGTCAACTTTCGGTGCTTGCAGTTCGTTCTGCCCGCCACTCTCAACTCTCAACTCCCGACCCTCAACCAATTCGGGCAAATCGCCGCTGGCCATGTTCCACGGCAGCGAGCCACGGAACTTTGGCAGCGAAAGCCGCCAGCGATCGTTCCACGGATCGGACGGCACTTGAGTGTCGATGGTCGACGTCTTGCCGTCTCGGTTCAGGACGGTGACTCGAAGTTTCTGGCCTCGCCGGCCGCCCAATGGATAGACGGTGCGGACGTAATCAAAGTCGCCAATCCGCAGCAGATAGTGGTTGTTCCATCCGGCAACGCCAAACGATTTCAATTCGACGAAGTAATCACCGGCCTGCTTGAACGTGTAATCAATCCGTTCGTCCATTCGCAATCCAGGTGTGTCGTGAACGTAGGTCAGCTTTCGCCGTCGGGAATCGCGCAGCCAGACGATTGGGTCGGGAGTCAGGCCCAATCGGCGAGTTTCGGTCACGATCGTCAAACGTTGACCGGCTTTGACGCTGAAGCGGAACAGGTCAACGTCCTGATTCAAACGATGTCCGGCAATCACTGCGGGCCACTGGACGGTCTGGGCCTGATCGAGTTGCAGGTGTCCGTTTCTGTACTCGCTGGTTGACCGTTTCACTCGGATGATCGGCACATCGGTCACCTGAATCAGCCGCAGGTTCGAGATGCCGCGGTTTGAACAGACTCGCACCGGGTAGACACCCGGCACGGTTTCGGCAGCCGGTTCGATGAGAAATCGTGTCTGGTCGCCACTCGATCCTTCAGGTTTCACTTCGGCGGAAAACGGTACAATCAGTCGCGTTGCCCCCTCCAAATACTTGCCGACAAATTGAACTTCGGTGGCGACTCCGCGCTGTACTGCGGTTGGATAGACGGTGTTGATTCCGGGCGTCTCGTCGGTTAAGGGATCTTCGGCTCGAGTCGGG
>CAUZVF010000415.1:0-5797 GCA_963582955.1 Planctomycetota bacterium | reverse complement strand
ATTCGGCAAAAGACCGCAAATTGTCGAAGCGAACTTGCAAGCGTTGCAGGGCGGTAAGAACTTCGGATTCTCGACCGAATCATTCACCGTTCATTACCATGTTCAGCCCGCCAAACTGGCGCCGGGCAAATACCGGAAGATAACCGGCAATGAAGCCACCGCGATGGGACTGGCGACCTGTGCCAAACTGGCCAAAAAGAACTTGTTCTACGCCGGGTATCCGATTACTCCCGCCAGCGATATTCTGCATGAACTGTCAAAGTTGAAACATTTCGGAGTTAAGACGTTTCAAGCGGAAGACGAAATCGCGGCCATGTCGGCAGCCGTTGGCGGTGCTTTTGCCGGACAATTAGCGGTCACGGCCAGCAGCGGACCGGGAATCTGTCTAAAGGGTGAGGCCATGGGGCTGGGTATGATGACCGAATTGCCAATGGTCATTATCGATGTCCAGCGAGGTGGTCCGAGTACGGGGCTTCCCACGAAAACCGAGCAGTCCGACTTGTTACTGGCCTTGTTTGGGCGGAACGGAGATTCTCCGTTGCCGATCGTGGCGGCTCAAAGTCCTGGAGATTGTTTCTACGCCGTGCAAGAGGCTATGCGAATCGCCGTGCAATTTATGATGCCGGTGATGTTCTTGTCAGATGGATATATTGCGAACGGCGCCGAACCTTGGCGGATTCCCGACATTTCGGATTTGGAACCGATCAAAGTTGAACACGCGACGGACTTCAACGGTGATGGAGAATACCTTCCCTACAAACGCAACGATGATTTGGCACGTCCGTGGGCTATTCCGGGAACTCCGGGATTGGAACATCGTTTGGGAGGTTTGGAAAAATCGGACACGACCGGCAACGTCGACTATGATCCATTGAATCACGAGCACATGACACGAACGCGTGCCGCGAAGGTCGAACGCGTCGCCAACACGATTGCGGACCAACAGGTTGAAGGACCGGAATCCGGCAAATTGTTGGTATTGAGCTGGGGCGGCACTTATGGAGCTGTGCGAACGGCCGTGCTGAATGCGCAAATCGAGGGCAAATCGGTCGCTCATGCCCATTTGCGTTATTTGAATCCATTTCCGAAAAACCTCGAAGATTTGATCAGCCGATATGAAAAAGTGCTAATCCCAGAACTCAATACGGGACAATTGCGATTCGTGATTCGTGGTAGGTTTCTCGTCGATGCGACGGGCTTGAATAAAATACAAGGCAAGCCGTTCCGCGTTGTCGAAGTGTTCGACAAGATTAGAGAGTTATTGGAAGATTGATCCCGATAGGGCTCTGTCAGCCGTGAACTGATGGATGTAGCAGGAGTCGCAAGACTTCTGGCCCGAACTCTTGCGAGTCCGGCTACCCATCGAAACAAGACTGACAGGCCATTAGGACTTTATTCGTAGAAAAACACAACGTTTCGTACGTTTGTGGGTCGTTCCTATAAACGCGCGATCGTTTCCTTGGAAGAAAACATGAGCGTCGAATTACCGGTTTTAACACCGAAAGATTTTGCCAGCGATCAGGAACTCCGCTGGTGTCCACGCTGCGGTGATTACTCGATTCTTGCTCAGATGAAAAAGGTGCTGCCGACGCTGGGCATCGCGAAAGAGAATTTTGTATTCGTATCGGGAATCGGCTGTTCCAGCCGCTTTCCGTACTACATGAACACTTATGGCTTCCATGGCATTCACGGCAGAGCGCCGGCGATCGCGACTGGGGTCAAGGTCAGCCGTCCTGATTTGCAATTGTGGGTGATCACGGGCGACGGCGACTCGCTATCGATCGGCGGCAACCACTTGATGCACGCGATCCGCCGAAACATCGATTTGAATATTGTACTCTTCAACAATCAGATTTACGGTCTGACAAAGGGTCAGTATTCTCCGACCAGCCCGCTGGGACAGCGCACCAAAAGCTCGCCGATGGGCTCGGTCGACAATCCGCTCAGCCCGCTTTGTGTGGCCATCGGTTCGGAAGCGACGTTTGTTGCCCGTTCGGTCGATGTCGACATCAAACACTTGACGATGGTGCTGGAACGTGCCGCGCATCACAAAGGGACGTCGTTCATCGAAGTTTATCAAGATTGCAACGTCTTTAACTCGAACGCTTTTTATTATGCCTCGAAGAAGGGTGTTAAAGAGGACAACATCGTCTATCTCGAACACGGCAAGCCACTGATCTATGGAAAGAGCAAAGACAAGGGTATCCGGGTTAATGAGGGCAACCGCCCTGAAGTTGTCGACATGGGCAGCGGTATCAGCGAGGATGACCTGCTGTTCCATGACGAAGAGATGACCGAACCGAGTTTGGCGTTCATGCTCGCTCGCATGCGGCATCCGGAATTCCCCGAACCAATGGGAATCTTCCGTTGCGTGGACCGGCCGGTGTATGACGAAGAAGTTCAAAAACAAGTTGACTTGGCAATCGAGCAGCAAGGCGCGGGTGACTTGGAAGCACTGTTTAGCAGTGGCGACACTTGGACCGTTGAATAACTAAATTGAGGCCGACCATTCCTGGCCAATGAAAACGAAGTCGTTTCCGGCTTCCGTCAGCTAGAAAGCCTGACCGACAATGATCGACCAAACGGAGTTTTAATTATGCTCTGCCCAGCATGTGGATTCGACAATATCGACGGCGTTGATGACTGCGAACAATGTGCTCAGCCGCTTGTCGAGTTTGATCCCACCGGCGGTGAACTCGAAGAGAGTATCTCACGGCACACCGTCGATGTTCTGTGTCCCAAAACGCCATTGACAATTAGTCCCGAGACGACGGCCCGCGTTGCTGTCGCCGAAATGGTTGATCAACGAATTGGTTGTATGTTTGTGGTCGAGGGTGGCGAATTGGTCGGCGTTTTTACGGAACGCGATGTGCTGCTGAAAATGTCGTCAGAACTTGAAGAGCTTGACAAACCGGTGTCCGACTTCATGACGCCATCGCCGGTTACGATCTCGAAAGAAGATTCGATTGCCTACGCGTTGCATCTGATGGACCTGGGCGGATATCGCCATTTGGGAATCGTCGCCGCGGATGGAAAACCCACGGGCGTCATATCCATCCGCGACATTCTGCGATTTTTGTGCGTCCGCTTTGGTGAAATCCGGGCTCAGGCCAGTTGACATGGCGGGGGCGTATTGGCTCGAGACAAATTCGACGTGCTGTTGATCGGTGAAACCAGCCGATCAGAAATGCTCGGCATTGCCGCCATGCTGGATTCTGATGCGGCCGTAGCGAATGTCACTTCGTTCGTCGATATCCATGCCGTTCTTTCGCACGCTGATCTCAACGGCTGGTTTCCCGATCTTGTGGTGGTTTGCCAGAGTTGGCCGAACGAGTTTGTCAAAGCCGAGGTTGACGATTTGATCGGACGATTTCCGCTGGCGAGGGTTGTGTGCTGTTTCGGCGTGTGGTGCGAATCCGACGGCCGGAACTGCGACGGTTGGCCGAACGCACTCCGCGTGTCGGCTCGCACGGCACGCCGACGCATTTGTTCGGAATTGCAAGTGCTTGCTGACGAGCGGGTTCCTTTGCCGTTGACCGCCTCGCGGGACGAGACCTTCGAATTCGATCACACTGATTTGAGCCGGCAACCGATCGAAGAGTTATCGGCTGCCGTCATTTCACCAGACCCAGCGATTCAGGGATATCTTGAGTCGGCTTTGAAGTCATCAGGGTTGCAAATTGCCGATGGTCACGGCACGGGGGCGAGTGATCTGGTGCTGTGGGATATCGATCCGTGCAACGATGAGGTTTGTCGGGAACTGCGTGAATTCTGTCGCCGCGTTCCCAATGCCACTGTCGTCGTGATGTCGGGACTCTCGCACCCAGAAGACGAAAACTTGATCAAGTCGGCGGGAGCACATGCCGTTGTTCCAAAACTCGCCACGCCCGAACTGCTGTCGCAAACCGCCCGGTCGGCTTTGGCAGCGAG
Organism: Planctomycetota bacterium; assembly: GCA_963582955.1. Taxonomy (GTDB): domain Bacteria; phylum Planctomycetota; class Planctomycetia; order Planctomycetales; family Planctomycetaceae; genus CAUZVF01. The sequence continues at coordinate 1,867 of CAUZVF010000415.1, read as the reverse complement.
ACGAACCTAGCTGTCGTTTGACAAAGCCAACGGAGTTTGCACAAATGAATGCTAGCGTTACGGTTTCGTCGCGGTGAAACTCCGATTCCACTCGTGGCACACATCGGAACGCGCAACTGGGCTCAACAACTGAAGACCAACAACCGACCGACGCGAGCCGTCTTCGGTTTTTGATTGCCAACCTGCAATGAGTGATTTGGGAAAACGATACGAGTTTGCCGAAGGAAACACGGTCGGCATCGACCTTGGCACATCGTGTTCGGCGCTGGCACACCTTGATGAAGATGGCGTTCCGGTGATTGTCGAGAGCGCGGCCGGCAACTTGGTTACTCCGTCGATTGTCGTCTTGGGCAACGAAGGCCGCGTTTTGGTCGGGCCGCCGTCGGACCGGTTGTTGAAGGAGGATCCCGACCGCGTTGTGATCGCCATCAAACGCGAGATGGGGAATCCGAATTTCGTAATCGAGTTCGAGAACCGTCGGCTGACTCCAGAACTGATTTCTTCACTCATCCTGACGAAAGTTCGACAGGACGCGGAAGCACAGATTGGTCCGGTCGCGAATGCCGTCATCACGGTGCCGTACTACTTCAACAATCCCTGCCGCGAGGCCACTCAGAACGCGGGGCAAATCGCGGGGCTGAATGTCGTCGACATCATCAACGAACCAACGGCCGCCACGTTGGCCTATGTGTGGGAACGCGGCGAACTCGGACGTACCGATCTGCCCGACGCCGAAAAGACAATTCTCGTGTACGACTTGGGCGGCGGCACATTCGACGTGACAATCGTCAAACACACGCCGACCCGTTTTGACGTCATCGCGACTGATGGAGACACTCGGCTGGGCGGCCTTGATTGGACGCGTCGCATCGCCGACCACTTTTCTGAACAGTTTCAAGAACGGTTTGGTTTGGATCCGCGGGAAGACGCGGCGGCCCTGTTGGCGCTGATGCATGTTTGTGAAGACGTCAAACGCGAGCTAAGCATTTCATTGGTTGCCGATGTCAAGTTCGAACACCGTGGCCAGTCGCTGAGCGTCAAGATGACGCGGTATGAATTCGAAGGAATGACGGCCGACCTTTTGCAACGCACTCGCGACACAACCGAATTCGTCATGGACAACGCCGCCGTGCCGGTCGGCCAACTGGACGAGATCGTGCTCGTGGGCGGATCGACCTGCATGCCGGCCGTCGAGAAGATGTTGGAAGAGCTTGCCGAACGCAAGCCGTCACACATCTTGAATCCACAGCTTGCCGTCGCCCAAGGAGCCGCGATTCACGCCGCAATTCTGGAAGTCAAGCAAACCGGCGGCAAAGGCCGCGTGGCCGAGGCAATTTTGCGGCGGCTACAGGCGGTGACCGCGTCGGACGTGAATTCGCATTCGTTGGGCGTCGAGATCACCGATCCGCACGATCCCAAGATAAAGCGGAATCACATCATGATTCCACGCAACAGCAAGTTGCCCCACGGCATCAAGCAACGGTTTGTGACGACACTCGACAATCCCAATTCGATCCACATCCGGCTGCTGGAAGGTGAATCGTCAGAAGTTGACGCCTGCACGTTTATCGGAGACCTACGGTTAACGAATCTTCCCGATAATCTCACCAAAGGCTCGCCAATCGAAGTTACCTACAGCTACACCGAGCGTGGCCACATCGAAGTCAATGTGCGCGAGCTTGCCGGAAAATCGGAAGGCTCGGTCGAAATCGCCTGGAATGGCGGTATGGATCTCGCCGCGAAAGAGTCATTCCGCGCGTTGGCGAGTGCTTACCGGGTGGAATAAGCGCGATCATCGGTTTTCTCATCTGGCCGAGTGTCGTGAATTGCCGTGGAATCGTGATTTCAATGATAAGCCACGGTCATT
>CAUZVF010000414.1:0-5801 GCA_963582955.1 Planctomycetota bacterium | reverse complement strand
CGCCGCGCTGGCACCATCGAAAATTGTATTTTCCATTTCTTCGACGTTGATGTCCTCTTCACGCAGCGAATCCAACACGCTGGCCAGCACGCCGACTCGGTTGTAGTGGCGGATCACCAAGGAATGCGTCGCGGGTGTTCGAGCACACATGTTGACTGCGTTGGGCGGACGTCCCGTTTCGCGGAATGTGTTGATGATTCTCAAAACTTCCGAGGCGATGGCTTCCGATGCTTGATCGGTTGAAGCTCCGATGTGCGGTGTGGCTGTTACGATGTTTGCTAAATCCGTGTCGCTGAAATCGGCGGTGCCGGAACCGGGTTCATTCTCGTAAACATCCAGTCCCACGCGCAAGCTCTTGGATTGAATGGCGTCTTTCAATGCGGCCGTATCGATCAAATCGCCGCGTGATGTGTTGATCAAGATTGCTCCGTCACGCATCGCTGCAAGGAACTTGGCATCGACCAGATGTTGAGTTTCGGGTGCCGCGGCCAGATGAATCGAAACGGCATCGCTGTTTGCAGCAACCTCGGTCGGCGAATTCATGCATTCCACGCCGAGGTCGTCCGCTCGCTCGGGAGTGAGACTGCGGCTGAACGCAATCACGTTCATTTCCAATCCACGCGCACGATTGGCGACCGCCTGGCCGATTTGTCCCATGCCGAGGATTCCCAGCGTCCGTCCTTTCAATCCGCCGGATTTGCTGAATTCCTTCTTGTTCCAGCGGCCCGATCGTAACTCGCTGGTTGCGTCGGCGATGCGGCGGTCGCAGGCGATCAACAAGCCAATCGCCAGTTCGGCAACGGCCGTGCTGTTCATTCCCGGACAGTTGGTGACGTAGATTCCATGAGTGCTGGCGGCGGCAACGTCGATTGTGTTGACTCCCGCACCCGCCCGGACAATCAGCGACAAGTCATCGGCCGAGTCGATCGTGGCCGCCGTGACCTTCGTCGAGCGCACCACCAACACGTTGTATCCGGCGATTCTGCTGGGCAATTCGTCGGCCGAAAGATCGGGGCAATACTCGACTTCGATGCTCGATTGTTGCAGCGATTCCAATACGAGGTTCGAGAGCTTATCGGCGACGAGAATCTTCATTATTCCGCCTCCAGCATCCGTTCGTATTCGGCCAAGAGCGGCCGATAAGCATGCTGATTCAAGACCGCGATCACGCCTCGGTCGCTTTGGTCTTGTGCAATATCGGACAAAGTCGTGATCGCGTTGTAGAGCGATTCGACGGCGGTTTCCAAGTGCTCGATGGCTTTCTCGTTGTCGCCAGCTTTCTTCGCCAACGCCGCCTCGCGCACGGCTTGAACCGTTGCAAGGTATTCCAAAGGAAACTCGCCCCGTTTGGCGTAATAAAACAGCAGCTTGCGCGACCGCGGATCGATCGCTCCGTGAGCCCGGTACAGTTCGATCATCGACTGCGTGTAGTGATCGTTGACTTCCTTCCACCATGCCGGCACGGCAGCGGGCCGGTAGTGTTTCATCATCATGTTCTTGACGGGAAACGTGAAGCCGATGTTATTCTTGTCGATGATGTTGGTGGCCTGTTCCAAGTGCTGCCATCCGGTCCACAGACGGTCGGCCGCCGATTTGTTTCCGGTGGTCGTCACCCACAAATCATCATGCGCCGATCGGGGAGTGACCTTCGCATCCCAAGCGGCGCGAGACAAATAATGCACCGTCGGATCCAATTCCGCCGGAACCCAATACCGCGTCGAGAATCCGTCCCATCCCAGTTTCCGCAAGTCATCCACCAATTCGCCGATGCTCTGCAGAGTCGACTGGGGCAGCACGCCGACGTTGTCATCGGCCAACGTCAGGATCAGCCGCGAGCGGACTTTCGATGCCGGCACCTGAGCCAACAACTGGCGGTTCTCGACAATACGTCGCGCGGTGTAGTCAACAAAGTTCAGCGTAGCTGCTCCTTTGGGCACGACACGGTCGAGGACCGGAAACAGAGCCGGATCGACTTGAGCGATGACCAGCCCCACCGTCGAACCATCGTCCCGTTGCAACAAACTCTTGTCCGCGAAGAGTTCATTCAAGAACGCCAGCATGACCACGTTGCCTCTGATGGCCTGTTCGCCGCGTTTTCCTGACGCAATCAGGTTGCGTTTGCGAGCCGTTTCCACCAATTGATCGAGATTCTGACCGGTCAAATTCCGCATGGCCGACAACTTCTTCCATGCGCCCTCGGCATGTTGATCCCAGGCGGGAAATTCCGGCAACGTCAGGTACAGCGTGTCGAGTGTGGGATACGTTTTCAGATAAGCTCGAATCTTCGTCTTGACGAGCTTCTTCAATTTCGGATCGTTGGGACTTTGTTTATCACCCGGCAACATCGTCCGGCCCAGGCTGTGAGTGAGTCGCGAGCCGGGCAGCACTTTCTGAAACTCTTCTGGGAATTCGATCGGCGAAATCGAAATGCCGACTGTCATTCCCAATCGATGAGCTTCGTCGATGATTCCGCGAGCATGCTGAATGCCCGCTTTCGTCAATTCTTCGTAGTTCGTCTTGCCGGCGAAATCGGGGTTCTCAAAAAACTTGGCTCCAGAGAATGCTTTCTTACCGACCGTGTCACCATCGACGCGGTATCGATTGCCATAAAACAACCGGGCCGTTTGCTTTTTGACTCCGTCGAATTCGTAATGCACGAACGGCTGGCCGGGATAGACCGACAGCATCAGGTCGTTGAATTTAATTTTTGCCAACTGTCGCAGGAACCGCTTGTGCTCTTCCAAGCCCCACGATTCGGGGCCGATCGCAAAATCGTTAATCGTACGCCAGGTACGCGTTCGCAGTTCGGGCTCAATCGTCAAATCGAACCCGCTGAGTTTCGGCGGCACTTTCTTCAGAGGATAAATGTCTTCACGAAACAAATATCGTATGCCGTGGCGATGGCCGAGTTCATAGACGGCCCACAAAGTTGCTCGCGGATTACCGCCGCCAACAACCAGACCTTGCCGCGTTCCGTCTTTGAAACTCTTGATGACGATTCCCTGATCGGAAACCTTCGGCCATTTCTCGCCGATGACTGCTTTGACAGCGGCATTCGTTTTCGGGCTGCCAATCAACACGAATCGTTGGGCGTTTTTTGGAATCACTCCGGCGGCGACGACTCGCACGTCGTCGAATAATCGCTCGAACTGACCGGCCAATTCTTTTGCCGCGAGTTGTTCGATCGGCGGAGCGTCGGTCTCGGCGATGACATAAATCGAAGTGGGACTGCCGGCAGCGCGGCAATCAACAGGAATTCCAGTGACCAACAGGCACGCGAGAGCCGTGAAGCGAAGGATCATGGGAGTTTCATCTCGGTTCGAGGAAAATGGCCACAAGAAACACGAAAAGTCACGAAAAGAGTCAGCCCTCGTTTTTGTGCCCTTTTGTGTTTTTCGTGGCAATCTGAAATTCATGAACTGGGCGGTAATTCAATCTTTCGCAATACAATACAACTTGTTCAACGTCCTGACGTATAACCGATCATTGGCAATCGCCGGTGTGGCGATGCAACTGTCTCCCATGTCGTTTTTGGCGAGAAACTTCGGTTTCGGGCCGGCTTCAAGTACGACGATGTATCCGTTTTCGCCCGTGACGTAGATCTTCCCGTCTCCGGCGATGCGTAATAGTTGCCCAGGTTGCGGATCCGTTTGCGGGACCAGACTTCCGAACCGTCCTTCAAATTGAACGCGGCCGAGATGCCACCCTTTTTGACAAGGAACAGCCGACCATCGTAAGCCAACGGCGAGGCGATATTTGACGGCGACTTGCTGGTGAGATTCCATTGAAGATGAGTCTTCGTCACGTCGCCTGTTCCGCCGCCACGGATGGCTTGAATAATGTTGCCACCGCCAGCCATGTTGGTTGGTGCTTGGAAGGCCGCATCGATTTCGTCGTCGATGAGAACACCGTCCTTGTTCTTGTCGCCCTTGTCGAATTTCTTCCAAAACACTTTTTCCAATTCGTCTTTCGCCAGCTTGCCGTCTTGATTGGTGTCGCGCCATTGCAGTAACGCGAACTTGAGTACTCGGTCGGTATCGCCGTAGCTCTGGATCGACATGTAAATCGTGTCGCCGATAACGGCCGGAGTTGTCATGATTGTCCGCAAAAGCGAATTGCAGGTCCAAAGCTGTTTCCCCGTCTGGGGGTCATAGCCTTTCATTTTGCCGGAACCGGCGATGACGATGTCGGTTCGGCCGTTGGCAGTACAGACAACCGGCGTCGAGAATCCGCCCAGCATTTCCGGACGCGGCGTGTTCCAGACAACTTTGCCGGTGTACCGGTCGAGAGCCATGATGAACGACGCCAAGTCATCGTCGATGTTGAAGATGACTTTGTCCTCGTAAACGATGGGAGAATTCGCCGGCCCCCAACCCATCAGGTAGTGCGGCATGGCGATTTCATGCTTCCACAACTCTTTGCCGTCCCGTGCGTCGAGAGCCACCAATCCGACCGTGCTGAAGTAGGCATACACGCGATCGCCGTCCGTCGCCGGAGTTGCCGAGGCGGGTTCGTTCGGAGGCGTGATTTCCGGCAGAGCACCGGCGGGGTATTCTGTTTGCCACAGCTTTTTTCCCGATTCCTCGTCGTACGCGATCACCGCCAGCTTCTTGTCGGCGGTCGTGCTGGTCGTAAACACGCGCCCCGCCGCGATGACGGGCGAAGCGATCCCGCGTCCGGGCTCGGCCGACCACTTGACGTTTTCCACGGACGAGAATTTGACCGGCAGGTTCTTGCTGTCGGCGGAAACGCCCGTTGAGTTTGGTCCTCGAAACTGTGTCCAGTCTTCGGCACTAGCGGTCGTCAAAAAACTCGCCAGCGTGACAAACGCTGCAATGCAGGCTGTCGCGAAACAACGATTTTTCGCAAAGATGCAACTCATCAGTTTTCAACTCCTGAAACAGTTTCTTGGAAGCAATCAACACCGTATCCCGACTCAATCGTCAGTACAAGCGATGTGTGAATTAAGGCAGCATGTCGGAAAGATTTCCAAGAAGCTTCAGACAAGAAAATCTTCCGCGGATGGTCTTCTCATGGCACGAAGTCGCGACGACGAGTTATCACGGATTATCCCGATCGTTGTCGAACCCGCGGGGTCATCCGGTTGGATTTGGCCGTTGCTAAATGTGGGATCGACCCCTACATTCGATAGACACGGTCGGCCATCGTTTCTTCTTGCTGGATATTTCCTCGATGCTTGTCGGAAAGATACTCTCGATTTCAACGGACAAGGGCTTTGGGTTCATTCAGCCCACGTCCGGCGGAGCAGATGTGTATTTTCATCGCACGGCCGTTGATACCGAGTTCAAAACACTCACAATCGGGCAACAGGTGCAGTACGTGCCCGACGAATCGGCAAAGAGGCCGCGTGCGAAGTCGGTGGTAACCAGCAGCAATGGGCGACTCACCGATCAGCCGGACCGCACCCCGCAGCGCGATTCTCTGGGGGCTGATTCCCGGCCACAAGTCACGGAAGTCCACGACTTTGGATTCGTCACCAAGTTGTATCGCGGCAAATCGGAAGGTTTTATTTCGTCGGACAAAGGCGGGCCGGAGTTCTTTTTCGATGCTGCGAATGTCACCGGCCCAAAGAAGTTTTTTCAGCTTGCAGTCGGAGACTACGTGCAATTCGTGGCTCAGGCCAACGACGACGATCCCAAGCACCCGATCTCCGGATCAGTCATGGCCATCGAACGTGATATCGCAACGGAAGCACTCACACCCGCGAAGCATCCCCGTTCGCAGGGCAAGAAGCCAACGTGGCGTTAGTCGCGTGCCCCGTTCGAACGAGGACAACAAGA
>CAUZVF010000413.1:0-5805 GCA_963582955.1 Planctomycetota bacterium | reverse complement strand
AATTCGAAACGCACACAGCCAATGCCGTGGTGTTATGTACGGGTGGCTATGGCAACGCATTTTATCTATCGACAAACGCTAAAGGCTGTAACGTCACGGCCGCTTGGCGGTGTCACAAGCGCGGAGCATTCTTCGCCAATCCCTGTTACACGCAAATCCATCCGACGTGTATTCCTGTCAGCGGAAACTACCAGTCGAAACTCACACTGATGAGTGAGAGCCTGCGAAACGACGGACGTGTCTGGGTTCCGAAGGATATCGAAGACAAGCGCCCGCCAAACGAAATCCCCACGGAAGACCGTGATTATTATTTGGAACGCCGTTATCCCGCGTTCGGAAACATGGTGCCGCGTGACGTGGCGTCGCGTGCGGCCAAGGAGCGCTGCGATGCCGGTTACGGAGTTGGAGAAACGGAACTTGCCGTGTACCTCGACTTCCGTGATGCGATCGAACGAGACGGCATTGACACCATCCGCCGAAAGTACGGCAATCTGTTCCACATGTACCAAAAGATCACCGCCGAGGATCCCTACCAAGTGCCGATGCGGATTTACCCGGCCGTGCATTACACGATGGGCGGATTGTGGGTCGATTACAACTTGCAGAGTACGATCCCCGGCCTCTACGTCTTGGGCGAAGCAAACTTCTCGGACCACGGAGCTAACCGGTTGGGAGCCAGTGCGTTGATGCAAGGGCTCGCCGACGGATACTTCGTCATTCCGTACACAATTGGCGATCATTTGGCGAGGACCAAGTTTGCCGACATTGGTGACGACGCTGCGGAAGTTCAACAGGCTCTGGAAGACGCTCGCTCGCGAGTGGAACAAATCATCGCGGTTGGCGGACGGCGATCGCCCGACAATTTCCATCGGGCTCTCGGCCAAATCATGTGGAACAATTGCGGCATGGCTCGCAACGCGGGCGGCTTGAAGGAAGCCATCGACGACATCCGCTCGCTGCGTGACGAGTTTTGGCGGGATGTCCGAGTGCTGGGAAGCGGCGAATCGTTCAATCAATCGTTGGAACACGCCGGCCGCGTGGCGGACTTCTTGGAATTCGGCGAACTTTTCGCCAACGACGCCCTGCATCGCGAAGAATCATGCGGCGGCCATTTCCGAGAAGAACACCAGAACGAAGAAAACGAAGCCAAACGTGACGACGAAGAATTCTGCTATGCGGCGGCCTGGGAATTCAACGGGGTCGGTGAAGAGTCGGCTCTGCACAAAGAACATCTGACCTTCGAGGAAGTTCCTCTGGCAACGAGGAGTTACAAATAATGAGCGGACTGAACCTGACGCTCAAAATCTGGAGACAGGCCAGTCCCAACGACCGGGGCGGATTCAAGGCCTATCAATTGAACGACGTGTCGACTCATATGTCGTTCCTCGAAATGCTCGATGTCTTGAACGAGCAATTGACCGAGCGTGGCGAAGAACCGGTCGCGTTCGATCACGACTGCCGCGAAGGCATCTGCGGCATGTGCAGCCTAATGATCGACGGAAAAGCCCACGGCCCCGATCTGGAAACCACGACCTGCCAATTACACATGCGGCGATTCAACGACGGCGACACGATCGTCATCGAACCATGGCGTGCAACCGCGTTCCCGATCATCAAAGATCTGGTTGTCGACCGCTCGGCCTTCGACCGCATCATGGCCGCCGGCGGATACGTTTCGGTCAACACCGGCAATGCGCCGGACGGCAACGCGATCCCGATCGCTCAACCTGACCAAGAAAAATCAATGGACGCCGCCGCCTGCATCGGCTGTGGAGCCTGTGTCGCCGCCTGCAAGAACGCTTCGGCCATGCTTTTCGTCTCGGCCAAGGTCTCGCAACTCGCCCTGTTGCCGCAGGGAAAAACCGAACGCAACCAACGGGCGTTGTCGATGGTCGCCAGGATGGACGACGAGGTGTTTGGTTCATGTACCAACACGTCCGAGTGCGAGGCCGCATGCCCAGTCGGAGTTTCTGTCGACAACATCGCCCGACTGAATCGAGAATACATGCGCGCGATGCTGACGTCGGACGCCTAACACGAAAGCGCTAAGTAGGTCCCGCGAGTTGAGCGGGACCCCAAGACAGTCTGATTATGGTATTCTCACGGTCTCGATCGGTTCTCGAGACCGACTTTCCACGATTTGGGCGAGCGGCGATTGAGAATCTACCTTCCGACGCTGGCAGCGTCGGCAACGTTGCGGATGCTGCCAGCATCCACAGGCAAATTCTCATCCGCCGCTCGTCTTCGCTTTAGGATAACGAATGGCCAATCAACTCTTGCAGACCGCATGCTACGACTGGCACGTTGCACATAAAGGCCGGATGGTCGATTTTGCGGGCTGGGAAATGCCGGTTCAATACTCGACGATCATCGAAGAACACAACGCCGTACGACACGCCGCTGGGTTATTCGACATCGCTCACATGGGCCGCTTGCAATTCACCGGCCCCGACGCATGCCGTTTCCTCGACCATCTTGTGACCAACAATGTCACGAAAATCGAAGTCGGACAGATCCGATATGCTCTTGTCACGAACGTAAACGGCGGCATCCTGGACGACGTGCTTGTTTATCGGTTTGCGGATTTCTATCTGCTGGTTGTGAACGCCTCGAACCGGCTCAAAATCGTCGAGTGGATTGATCGGCACAAAGGTCCGTTCGACGTTCAGGTCACTGATCTGACCACCAAACGATTCATGCTGGCACTGCAAGGACCAAAATCGGTCGACATTCTGAATCCGCTGGTCGATGACGACATATCCGAGATCCGTTATTACAACGGAATCGAAACCCGCGTGCTTGATGTCCCGGCATTGGTCAGCCGGACGGGATATACAGGAGAAGATGGTTTCGAAATTGTGATTGACTCCGAAAAAGGTGCGCAGTTGTGGGAGATGCTAATCGACGGAGGCTCGGAGGCGGGATTATTGGCAACAGGACTCGGTTGCCGCGACACGTTGCGTCTTGAAGCCGCGATGCCGTTGTACGGTCACGAACTCGACGAATCGATCGACCCGTTCACAGCGGGATTATCGTTCGCTGTCAAGCTGAAGGTCGGCGATTTCATCGGCAAGGAGGCACTGATCGCGGCAAAGTCCAACGAAACCCGTCGCCGACGAATCGGCCTCGAACTGGATGGCCGCCGGATCGCTCGTGAAGGAGCAACTCTGCACGTCGGCGATCAACAAATCGGAGTTGTCACGTCAGGAACTTTCTCGCCAACATTCGAAAAGCCAATCGCAATGGCGTATGTCGAGCCCGGGCGAACTGAACCCGGTCGCAGATTGGAAGTCGACATTCGCGGCAAACGCGTCGCTGCGACGATCACAAGCCTGCCGTTCTACAAACGGGCGTGAGGGATCGTATTTTCAGCCAAACTATGCTCTCGAACATTCCCGTCCATTAATCAACAGGAGCCCGCGTGTCATGCAACAATCGGTCGCCGATCTCACCAGGAACCGAAGTCTCCCGTCCACGTTAGAGTCTTACAAGCGAAGATACTCGCGATTTGCGCGCATGTTTTGCAAACGTCCCTCCGGCCTCTTTGGTTGTAGCAATCCCAACACGCTGGGTGTTTCGTTGCTGGCAATTTTGTTTTCAGTCATTCAATGCACTGTGGCACCAACGGTGCGCGCCGACGATGACGCTGTGGTTAAGCATTCCTTTCTTGGTGTCGGCAAAGCCAACAAGGCGGTCATCATCGCCGAAGATGGCTCGGTGGAATGGAAGTTCGACATGCCGGCGAGCGACGGTTGGGTTCTGCCAAACGGAAATGTGTTGTTGGCACTTTATGGGACGGAGGGTTTTCCCAACGGCGGTGTCGTCGAAGTCGAACGCAAAACAAAGAAGATCGTTTTTCAGTACAAGGGGCAGCAAAAAGAAACGAGTACCGTACAACCTCTACCCGACGGCACGTTTCTCGTTGCCGAGTTGGGACCGCGGCCTCGTGCGCTCGTGATCAACCGTGCCGGAGAAGTCGTCAAAACAACCCCGTTGCAGTGTCAGAAAAAGAACTTTCACATGCAAACCCGGATGCTGCGTGCACTTCCCAATGGCAATTACATTGCGCCGCATCTGTTCGACTTCGCAGTCAAGGAGTACAACCCCGATACCGGCAAGGTGGTTCGCACATTCGCGACAGACGAACGCGGCCGCGATAAACGAGACTGGCCCTTTACGGCCATCCGCTTGAAAAACGGCAACACACTGATCGCTTGCACGAACGGGAACCGCATCATCGAAGTTGATGCAAAGGGCAAGATTGTGTGGAGTGTCACGGACGAAGACCTCGGAGAAAAACTATTCGACGATGCTTGCGGAGCTCAGAGGTTACCAAACGGCAACACCGTGATTTCCAGCTATCACGCCAAGGGAGATCAGGTGAAATTGTTCGAAGTCACGCGTGAAAAGAAAGTTGTCTGGCGATATTCAGGAATGAAGGCCGGCTTTCATCACTTTCAAATCCTGACAACCAACGGAAAACTGGTCAAAGAGAACACGTGGAAGTAACGATTCAATTCTTCGCAGAACGACAAGTCTGACGCTGCCAACGTGCTGAACACAGAATCGACGCCTATCAATCCTGGAAGATACAAAATCAAGTCGATTGGTGCAGTGTTTCCAGGGAGAATTTAGGCCATCACTGTCGCGCGAACAATCGACATCAGCGCCAATACCAGACGAACAGCACGATGATTCGACGGAATATCCGGGTCGTCGGCCTTCAATCGATTCGGCCTGGACTTGGAACGCCAATTTTCTGAGCGGATTGGCATCAACATCCGAAACTCATATTAGAGTCTCGAAGGCGAACGTGAGTTCGTATTCCGCACATATCGCGCACTTCTGATTTACCAGCTGAGGATTCCCGTTAATGGCGCAAGAGTTCTACATCGACGATGACCATGACCTGCAAGACCGAATTCACGGCGTGCTGGCACGCAATCCGCACTTTTTAGGGCATGCGGTTGGCTTTAAAATGGAGGCCACTTCCGTAGTGTTGCGAGGCACGGTGCGGTCGTATTATCACAAACAGGTCGCCCAGGAATCATTGCGGTCGATCAAAGGTATCCGACAGATTCGCAACGAGCTGCAGGTCATTTCGTAAACGCGTCCGTCATTGTTTTTCAACATCGAGCAGGACCTTTAGGACTGGCGATGTTGCCGCGGTTTCGATGGCACGCGGTCCGTCGGACAACGGGAATCGGGCGGAAATCAACGGTGCGACGTCGACGCGTTTGGCTTTCAGCGCATCGAGTGCCTCGGGGAATGGACCACATCGTGAACCGATCAGTTGAATCTCGTCGATGACGAACGGAGCCATTGATTGTGTGAGTTCATCGACAACGGTGGTCTTGAGGACAACAGTTCCGCGCGGCCGCACGAATTGCAGAGCGGATGACAAACCGCCGGCCGAACCGGTGCAATCGACAACGATGTCGGCGTCGCGATTCGGATTCGCGTCGCCCATCAAGGAAGTGTCGATGCCAAGTTTTCGAAGAAGTTCGAGCTTGTTCGCATGCTTCCCAATGACGGTTACGCGACATCCAAAGAGCTGCATCACTTGAGCGCATAGATTGCCCAGCCGTCCGTCACCGAGCACGATGACCCGTTGGCCCGATTCCAGCCGGACTTGCGTGGAAATTTGAAACGCGGCGGCCAGCGGTTCGGTAAACACGGCTTCGTCCGTCGCAATCTCATCAGGAACCCAATGCAGATTGCGTGCGGGCACCGAAATGTAATCGGCGAAAGCTCCGTCGTGATTCAGGATGCCCAGCACCGTACGATTGGGACAGTGATTAGACA
>CAUZVF010000412.1:0-5814 GCA_963582955.1 Planctomycetota bacterium | reverse complement strand
AAACGCTGAAGGCCGATGCAAAGTTGCGAGACATTCCCGTGATGCTCGTCTCGAACTACGACGATGCACAACAATCGGCCGTTGCGGAAGGAGCCATCCTCGGATTCGGCAAATCCGAATACGGCTCGGCAGAAGTCATCGAACGGTTGAAAGAAATTCTTGCGTAGAATTCCTGTATTTCGAGTCGTTGTGAGTTCCGTGCACCGACACCGAACAAACAGGTTTCAACTCACGACTCACTCAGCAAAAAGACGATTCAACCATTCGGGGCGTTTCGGCCGCTGCGGCGAATCGTACAATGCCTTCCATTCGTTGTCCGTCATCGGCTGTTCGTGTAGGAACTCGTAATACGGCAACACCGCGCCGCGGCACAAGACTTCCTTACCTTCATGAGGATACAAAACATAAATGGCCCGTGGACGACCGACAGCGACGTGAAAATGACGGTTTGTTGCAGACCGCACCACTTCAACAGCACGCAATACGTCGTCCTCTGGCTCAAGTGCGGAGTAACTCTCGTAGAGCAACAGCGCGGCCAGATCGTCACCGTAGTGGGAAAGAAACTTATCATCCGCCTCGTTAAACGGCTCGCCGTCAAGTTGTTTCGTGGCGATCTTTTCCAGCGTACGGCACAATTCAGCCAGTTTTTCCCAGCGAGCTTCCACTCGAAGCCCGAGTTGTTTCAACGCGAGCGCAGCATCTGGATCCTCTGGTAGCTGTTGCCGTTCGACTGCATCCAACAACTGCACTAACGCTGCAAGAACCGTCTGACCTGCATATCCCTCATCACCCTTGTTTAACCATTGAAATGTCTGCAATTCAAACATGCGATATGCATGCTGGAGTAACAACTGTCGATCCTTTCGCGAGAGTGGTTTCCGACCTCGCCACTTCGATTTCCAATCATAGAGGGAGTTTCGGAATTTGATCATCCGAATCAACTCGCGCAACTGTAATTCAAGTTGTCCAAAGCTGAGTTTCATGGCACCGGCCTGACGCAATGATTCTTGAATTCGAGATATCAGCCGGCCGAAGCGTCGATAAAACTCTGGAGTTGGTTCCACGAAACCACGTGCTGTCGGCCCACCGCCATTTGCGGGTGTGATGCTTTTCTTCGCATGCAACACATAGGTGTGCCGCGCCTGAGCCCAACTGGATAGCACCGTTTGGCAACTCTTGGATCGCCAAATTTCGCTCGTCATGAACTGCGGCGACTTCGGATCGGGCTCGTCAAGAAGTGCTGACAAACAACGCAAGTAGTCCGCGTAAATGCTCTTTCCGTCGGCAAACAGCCCGCGAGATTCATCGATTACCGTCAACAGTTCGTCGCGATTGGGATCCTGGAAACTTCGCCGTGCGAAGTCAGATCCAAGGGCAACGCATATTTCCAATCCCGTCGGAGGCCAAAATTGCTCGTCACTCCTGGTTTTGCCAAACAGGACACTTTCCGGCAGTCGGTACGCGGAAAAAACCCGACAATTCAATCCCGATAAATTCAATTCAGCACTCGACGGCAAACGAACGAGATCGTTGATCATTCCGGGTCGCGGCTCGCGTTTGAGCCGTTCCAACAACGTATCGCGGACGGATCCGATTTCCGCTGCATCGAGTGACGAATTCGCGAACATTTCGGACGTCAGCACGATGTCCCAGTCATCGGGTTCACCGAGAAACTCATGGTAAGTCTTCGTGAATTCTGCCCAGCCTGTCTCGCGTGACGCACGCACGATCAGCAGCAGCGAGAGCAACTCGTGATCGCGCTGCACATGAAATGGAATCGATTGCAACCAACGCACAGCGCGGAAATACCGCTCGAGTTTTTCGGAGCCGGTATAGAAACCAATGGGACGATAGTGCGAATAATCCAATTCCAGAAACGTCGCTGTCGGTTCGCCCAACCATCCAGGCATCAATTTCTCTTGGGCCGTTACGACTCGCAATACTTCTGCGTCGACAATCGTTGCGATACCGGATTCGTCCAACTTGGCTGTCGGATCGATCAAACGATGGCCGACCGCGAGCATGATTTTCGCCCGTCGTGTCGCCGGGCCGACTATCTGCGCCGGGCCATTTGGTTCGATCCTCGACAGATTCTCCCGCATTTCTGATAGCAGATTGGGCAGTTTTGCCGCAAGAGTTGTTTCCAACCGGATGATCGAATCTTCGAGGACAACGTGAAAGGCGTTGAGAATGGAATCGGTCGTGATAAAGATTGGATGCTTTTGATTAGAGTAAGCGATGAAAAACTGTAGGAATTCTTCCTCGGTCACGACGACTTTCTCTCCGTCGCGTCCCTGCAATTCCGGGATGCTGTCGCGAGTGACCGCCGGTTCGTGCGAGATCACGTGTGCGAAGCCCAGTGGAAGCGGCCGCTCAGCATTGCGAATCCAGTGCTCGGGGACGTCATAACTCACGGGGATGGCAAGCAGCTCTTTTCGCTCGTCCTCGTCGAGATGGAATTGGAATGCATCCCATCGTTCTTGCACTGTCGAATCGTCGGTTTGACCCAAAATCGAAACAAAGATAATGAGTGAGACGACTCCGGCCCCGACGATTGCGCCCAGGATCCATTTCCACGGTTTGGCAGAGTGTTTGGTTTGCCCGTGTTGGGAATTGCTAGCCATGGCCGCGAAGCTCAAAAGAATCGGGCGGTGATGTTTCGGTAAATCGAAATTGCTAGGCAAACGAGTCTAAAACAACTCGGTGATGACGTGGCCATCCGACAGGACGTTCATTTCTGATCGTGCTTGAACGTCGACGCCGGCGAGTTCGGCGATCGTTGTTCCGACCATCAGTGGCGAGATCGGCGCCGTCGCTGGGTCTTCGGCTAGTTTGTCGCTCTTGCCGATCACGCGGCCGCCTTGAACTCCGGCGCCGGCCCAGATCGAGAAATAACAGCGCGGCCAGTGATCGCGCGACGCGCGGCGATTGATTCGCGGTGTGCGGCCGAACTCGCCCATGGCGACGACCAGCGTTGTGTCGAGTAGTCCGCGTTCGTCCAAATCGTCCAACAACGCCGAGAAAGCTCGGTCGAGAATCGGACAATGACGGTCCTGCAACAGCTCGAAGTTGTAGATGTGAGTATCCCAGCCGAAGTCGCAACCCGGCGACATGGCCTCGACGTATTCACTCCAGTTGACTTGCACGTATGGCACTTCTTGTGTTTCCACCAATCGCCGAGCCAACAGACAACTCTGGCCAAACGACGAATAGCCGTATTGCTGCCGGGTTTCTGGCCGTTCACGCGTCAAGTCGAACGCTTCGCGGGCTTCCGGGACGGTCAACAATCCATAGGCGGTTTGATAGGTGCGCTTCCAATCGGCGATGCCGCCGCTTTCCAATTGCCGGGTCGAATCATCGATCCGGGCCAGCAGTGTATTGCGATCGGTGACTCGCAACGGATTCAAACCTTCCAGTAATTTCAGTGCCGGAATCTTGACATGTCCCGTGTCGGAACAATTTACCAGAAACGGATCGAACGTCGTTCCCAATGTCCCGCCGCCGTAACCTTTGATCCGCCGTGGCAGGTCGCGGGGAATTCCACGCCCGATGTAAAAGAACGGTGGCAAGTCGCCGCGATGTCCACGATGTTTGGCGACGATCGATCCGAAATTCGGTTGCACCGGCTCGGGGTTTTCGGGAAAGGCGGTCAGCGCGACGGTTCCGGCACTGGGATGTCCGCCGTCGTTATGCCTCATTGAACGGATCACGGCAAACTTGTCGCTGCGATCTGCGAGTTGCGGAAGCAGTTCGGTAAAACTCATTCCGGAAGTTCGTGTATCGATCGTGGCGAACGGGCTGCGGTATTCCACCGGAGCCTCGGGCTTGGGGTCACACATGTCGAGATGGCTGGGAGCTCCCCACAACCACAGCAAAATGACCGATTTGGCCTTTACGGGAAGCGCTGCGTCGGCATCGTGGCTGATCCCGGCAAGCCCCAGCGCTAACGGAGCCGATGCTCCCAGCCGTAGAAACGAACGACGGTTGAATCCGTCGCACGTTTTCGCTCTGAAATCACCAATGTCGAGCATTCAAGTCTCTGCTATCTTGCGAAATCAGTGTCCATTCACAACCTGATAGATTAGCTTGCAAATGGACGTAATGCGAGACAGCTTCATGTGCGGAAGATTGATATGCTTCGCGCCCTTCAGAATGTCACATTTCGGCGTTTAACGGCAAGCGGGCACCGACCGCAGGTTGGTCGACGACGGCTTTTCCCGACGACACCGTCGCCTACGGCTTGCCGTTAAACGAGGTATTCTTACACGTGAACAAGATGGATTTAAATTGAACCCGAGTGATTCTCCTGACAACGATGAACTTCTTGCCGAGTTGCTCGAACAATTGATCGAGCAATCGAAGCACGGTCGCGCGCCGAATCTCGATTCCGTTGTTGCACGGTATCCACAACTCGAAACCGAGTTGCGTGAGTTGTGGGCCACGGCGATGATTGCCGAAGACTTCGTTAGCTTTTCCGGCGAGTTGGACGAACTGACGGCGGCTTCCGCAAGGTCGTCGAAGCCGTCGTCGGCACTTCCGAAACAGATCGGCGACTACACACCGGTTGCTGAAATCGGACGTGGTGGAATGGGCGTCGTTTACCGGGCGCACCAGGCAAGCCTCGGTCGGACCGTCGCGTTGAAAATGTTGCTGCGCGGCGATTTGGCATCGGCGGCGGATGTCGCCCGATTTCGCGCCGAAGCGGAATCAGCCGCGCGGCTCAGCCATCCGCATCTCGTTCCCGTTCACGAAGTCGGCGAGCACGACGGGCGACCGTTCTTCAGCATGCAACTCATCGAGGGCACGACGCTCGCCAAACGCCTGGCCGACGGGCCGCTGTCTCCGCAAGAAGCCGCGGAATTGTTGGTGCCCGTTTGCCGAGGTATCGCACACGCACATCGTCAAGGAGTCCTGCATCGCGACCTGAAGCCGTCGAACATTTTGATCGATGAAGCAGGACGGCCATTCGTCACTGATTTTGGATTGGCCAAACGTGTCCGCCAGGAAACTCGTGATGCGTCGTCCGCCGCCGACAACTCCGTAGCGAGTTTGACTGAAGACGGAGCCATTTTGGGAACTCCCAGCTACATGGCTCCCGAACAGGCCGCCGGTCATCGTGGTGAAATAGGTCCGGCGACGGACGTCTACAGTTTGGGAGCGATCCTGTACGCAACATTAACGGGCCGGCCGCCGTTTCAAGCGGCCTCGCCGGTCGACACGGTTTTGATGGTGTTGGAACAAGATCCTGTGCCGCCACGCATCCTCAATCCCAAGGCCAACACCGATCTGGAAATGATCGCGCTGAAATGTCTGCAGAAACCCACCGACTTACGTTACGAAGACGCTGATGCGTTGGCCAACGATCTGGAAGCGTTTCTGGCCCACGAACCGATCGCGGCAAGGTCGTCACATTTGACACAAGTCATCAGCCGAGCTTTCCGCGAGACGCATCATGCCGCAATCCTCGAAAACTGGGGCGTGTTGTGGATGTGGCATAGTCTGGTGCTGTTGATCCTGTGCCTGATCACCAACGGCTTCCAATTGGCGGGCATCAAAGACCGCTGGCCTTACATCGGGCTGTGGGTTGTCGGTCTCGGTCTGTGGGCGGCGTTCTTCTGGAGCGTCCGCCGTCGTGGCGGACCAATCACGTTTGTCGAACGTCAAATCGTCCACATTTGGGCCAGCAGCATGATTGTCAGCACGCTGTTGTATTTCGTGGAATGGAATCTCGGCCTGCGCGTGCTGGAACTCGCACCGGTACTGGGATTGATCAGTGGCATGGTCTTCCTGATCAAAGCCGGCATCCTGACCGGA